>CAZFJO010000046.1:3031-13883 GCA_964518915.1 uncultured Saprospiraceae bacterium | reverse complement strand
AAGATAAATTTTTTGTTGGCTTTAATGATTTGAGGTCTCTATCAAAGTGATAGAGGCCTTTTTTCTTTTTAGCAGTTAACGTTATATGAAAAATCATCTTTACTTTCGCTTCTTATTCTAAATAAACGATCAAGAAAAATGAATGAAATAAGAAGTAAGATTGAGTCTGCATGGGATAATAGAGAGCTATTAAAACAAGAAGAAACGCAGCAAGCAATACGAGAAGTGATAAGCCTTATAGATGGAGGTGAATTACGGGTTGCCGAACCGACATCATCTGGACAGTGGCAAGTGAATGATTGGGTCAAGAAGGCAGTTGTTCTCTATTTTCCTATACAGAAGATGGAAACGATAGAGGTTGGACCATTTGAGTTTCATGATAAAATCCCGCTCAAGAAAAATTATGCAGAAAAGGGTGTTCGTGTTGTTCCTCACGCCATTGCTAGACACGGAAGTTTTATAGAAAAAGGTGCCATCCTTATGCCGAGTTATGTCAATGTAGGTGCTTGGGTTGGAAGCGGAACCATGGTTGATACTTGGGCAACAGTAGGATCATGTGGTCAGATAGGAAGAAACGTTCACTTGTCTGGTGGTGTAGGAATAGGAGGTGTGTTAGAGCCGCTGCAAGCGACACCCACCATTGTTGAAGATAATTGCTTCGTGGGTTCAAGAAGTATAATTGTAGAAGGAGTTATTATCCGAAAAGAATCAGTAATAGGAGCGGGAGTAACCATTACTAAGTCCACTCGAATCATAGATGTAACAGGTTCTGAACCCGTTACCTTAAGAGGTGAAGTGCCGGAAAGATCTGTTGTAATTCCAGGGAGCTATAGCAAGGATTTTCCAGCGGGTAGTTATAATGTAAATTGTGCTTTGATCATAGGAAAGCGAAAAGAATCTACGGATAAAAAGGTATCTCTTAATGCTGCATTGAGGGATTATGACGTTTCAGTTTAGAAGGGTAATTATATAAGTAGTCAACGGTTTATATTATGAAAAGAGTTTCTGCAGTATTCTGCATATTCATGGTCTGTTTATCATGCAAGACCAGTAAGGAGACCATGCTTGTAGCTCCTCTTATCACTGAGGAAATGCTTGATACATTGGTTATAACTCCAGATCCCGTAGAGGAAACCAATATTATAGAACAACAACCATACAATCCTGCCGCTGATCGTCTTTTCGATTTATTACATACTTCTCTCGAATTGAGGTTTGACTGGGAGAAACAACATGTAATAGGAAAAGCGACACTGGATCTTATCCCTGTATTTTATGATCAGAGTACGCTTATGCTTGACGCAAAAGGTTTTCTAATCAACGAAATTACCGTAGATGGAATAAGAAGCAGTTATGACTATGATGGTTATACCATACAGATAGAATTACCTAAGCGGTATAATTCAACTCAGAAATTAGAAGTTTTTATTGATTATACCGCTAGACCTAATGAAGGGCCATCGGGAGGTAGTGATGCCATTACCTCTGATAAAGGCCTCTTTTTTATTAACCCGCTTAATCAAGAAGACAAGCCACAACAGATATGGACGCAGGGCGAGACAGAGCACAATAGTAGATGGTTTCCTACCATTGACAAACCTAATGAACGTTGCACGCAAGAAATTGCGCTTACTGTAGAAGATCGATTTCTGACCTTGTCTAATGGAAGCCTGATTTCTTCCACAGACAATAAGGATGGTACGCATACAGATGTGTGGAAACAAGACCTTCCTCATGCGCCATATTTATTTATGATTACCGTAGGAGAATATGCGTATGTCAAGGACATGTGGGAAGGAAAAGAATTAGGTTACTATGTAGAAAAAGAATACGCAGAACACGCACGTAAAATATTTAATCATACTCCTGAGATGTTGACTTTTTTCTCGGAAGTTCTAGATTACCCTTACCCATGGGATAAGTATAGTCAGATAATTACCCGTGACTATGTCTCAGGAGCTATGGAGAATACGACGGCTGTAATTTTCGGAGAATTCGTCCAGAAGACGGATAGGGAGTTGATCGACAATGACAATGATTACATTGTTGCTCATGAGATGTTTCACCATTGGTTCGGAGATTTAGTTACGTGCGAGTCGTGGGCTAATCTTACTTTAAACGAGGGTTTTGCTAACTATAGTGAATACTTATGGGTCCAGTATAAGTATGGACAGTACAGAGCTGACGACCATCGCAGGTCTGAGATGTTTGGTTATTTATCCAGTGCACAGAACCAGGGAACACACCCGTTGATTCATTTTGGATATGACGATAAAGAAGACATGTTCGATGCTCATAGCTACAATAAGGGCGGGCTAGTTTTACACATGTTAAGAGATTATGTGGGTGATAAAGCATTTTTTGCTTCACTCAACAAGTACTTAACAGACAATGCATATACGGCTGTGGAAGTCGATGAACTTAGAATGGCATTTGAAGATGTGACAGGCTTAGATCTGAACTGGTTTTTCGATCAGTGGTATTTATCCGCCGGACACCCTATTATTAAAACCTCATATCGATATGATACAGCAGCACAGCAAGTTATCATAGAAACGGAACAGGTACAGAACGATAGAGAAAACTTACCTGTGTATCGTTTAGAACTTACACCGTATGTTTATCTAAAAAGCGGGGAGATTTATGATTATACGGTTAAGCTTGATAAAAGATCTCAGACTATAATCTTACCAGATGTTCCTAGTCCACCAGCAGCTGTTGTTTTAGATGGTAATGATTCTCAACTTGCGGTTATAAACCAGGAAAGACCTACAGAAGAACTGTTATCCATTCTTCGGTTTTCTAATCAATATAAAGACATATACCAAGCTGCAAGGGTTCTAGATGGGTCTGATGAATTATCTGATATGTTCGATATTCTGATCAAGCACGATTATCATACAATCCGGGTAGCAGCAATAACCAACGCCAACCTTAAGAAAAACCCCGAAAGGAGAAATATTGTTAAAGCACTTGTTACGGGCGATCCTCATTCTAGTGTCAGGTCTGCAGCAATTGATATAATGGCATATGACTCTAATCTTAAAGACACAGAATGGTTGACTCAGGTCATAGACGATGAGAAAGCTTACCCCGTTGTAGCTCAAGCTTTAAAATCATTGAATAAGTTAGACTCCGCAAAGGCCAATTCTTATGCACAATCACTTGAGAAAACGAATAACAATATGTTGCTTTCTGCTATAGCAGAAATTTATGGTGACGGAGGAACAGATCAGAACTTGTCTTTTTTCGAGAGAAATCTCGAGCGTGTATCCCTTTTTTCTATGTTTAATTTTTACAACAAGTACTTCAAGTTGTTATCGAGGGTATCTAAAGAAAAACGGTTAAGTGCGGTAGAAGCATTATCCATTCTTGCTCTCGATCCGGATCAGAACATGTTTAGACGATTTATGGCGACGTCGACTATTTATAAGGTTAAGAACAGCTTTGGTCCAGAAGACACAGTGGCTATTATTAAAACAGAAAAATTGCTTGAAAAGATAATATCTGAAGAGAAAGACGAAAATCTATTAAGTAGATATGAATCCTTTAAGTAAGTTTTACGCGATACACCAGCGTAATATATTATCCTTATTTTTATGTTAAAGTGGTGCTGAAGCCCTATCAGACGACTTAATTACTCCTTTATATCTAGGCTTTCTTATTGAAAAAGAAGGAGAAAATATTTAGTTTACCACTATCATAAGTTAATCGCTTATATAATTGAAGAATAATAGTACGCAACATATGATGAATACAACATCTAACTATCAACGACTGATCAATAAGCTAGACTTATTCATACGCAAGTATTATATGAATAGGATTATAAAAGGACTCCTCTATACTGTAGGGTTTGTATTGGTCCTTTTTCTGTTATTCAGTATTCTAGAGTACAATTTTTACTTTGGAACAGGTGTGAGAAAGGTCTTCTTTTTTGGTTTTTTAATATCCTCTCTGGGGATGGTTGGATACTGGGTTATTGACCCTGTATTTAGATATTTCAGACTAGGAAGCACAATAAGCCACCAGAAAGCAGCAGAAATAATAGGAGATCATTTTACAGACGTTAAGGATAAGTTGATTAATGTATTACAATTAAGACAACAATCAGAATCTCTTGCTGATGTATCACTCATCGAAGCAAGCATTGATCAGAAAACGGCAGATATTAACCCTGTACCTTTTAGGGCTGCCATAGACCTTAGGAAGAACAGGAAGTATTTAAGATATGCCCTTCCTCCATTTCTTTTGCTTTTGATATTGGTATTTGCTGCGCCGAGTATAATTAAAGATGGAACACATCGAATCATTAATAATGGAGATGAATTTGTTCCTGAGGCTCCATTTGCATTTAGCATAGAGAATTCAGAATTAAAAGTTGTACAGTTCGATGATTACACCTTGCGTGTATCTGCAGATGGTACCGCTATTCCTGATGAAGCGTATATAAATCTCAATGGTTTCGATTATAGGATGCAGAAAGAGAAAGCAGGTGTTTTCTCCTATACGTTTAAGAACGTGCAGGAAGCAACAGAATTTCAGATATACTCTGGAAAAGTAAAAGATGAAGAAAGAGCGCTCGACGTATTAGTCAAGCCTAATCTTGCAGATATAAGCATCGATTTAAATTATCCTTCTTATACGGGTAGAAAGGATGAAACGGTTAAGAATACAGGAGACCTGGTACTACCGGAAGGCACCTCAGTTAGATGGAATCTTAAGTCGTTGTATACTGAAAACATTGAATTCCAGTTTGGTGAAGCAGACAAGATTGAAGCTAAGCGACAAGGCGATGACTTCTTTTATCATGATAAGCGTGTGAGAAACTCGCAGCCTTATAAATTGTATATCGGCAACGATATGATTCCTGTACCGGACTCGGTAAGGTATAATCTCAATGTGATAAAAGATCAGTACCCAGTAATTAATGTTGAGAAACTCACAGACAGTATTGATCAGACCTTGATGTATTTTATGGGAAGTGCGTCTGACGACTATGGTTTAAATGCGCTAAACTTTAATTATTCGATTAAAGAAAAATCAGGAGCGATTAAAAAATCAGAAAGTATAGCAATGGCTAAGCCTGACGATAGAAGTGTTAACTATGACTATGTTTTCGATACGGAAGAACTAGGATTGGAACCAGGAGATGAGGTAACTTTTTACTTCGAGGTATATGATAATGATGTTGTCAATGGAAGTAAATCTAGCAAGACAGGTATTATGACCTTTGCTAAACCTACGATAGAGGAACTGGAAGAAATGAAGGATGTCAATGAAGAGGAAATTAAAAAAGACCTACTAGAGAACCTCGAAGAAACCAAGAAAATCCAGGAGCAGTTAAAAAAACTCAGAGATGAATTGCTCCAGAAGAATGAACTAGACTGGCAGGATAAAAAAGAGATAGAAGAACTTCTTGAGAAGCAGAAAGAATTGCAAGAAAAGATGGAAGAGGCTAAAGATCGATTCGATGAAAATCAGAAGAACGAAGAGAAATTTAACCCTCAGAATGAAGAGACTCAGAAGAAGCAAGAAAAGCTGAATGAACTGTTCGAGAAAGCGATGGATCCGGAAAAGATGGAACTCATGAAACAGATAGAAGAGTTATTGCAAGAACTCAATAAGGAAGATGCCATTCAGATGATGGAAGAAATGCAGTTCAATGAGGAGAATCAAGAGAAAGAGATGGAGAGACTTCTAGAGCTGTATAAGCAACTAGAGATGGAGAAGGAGATTCAAGATATGAGTGAGAAGCTTGAGGAGATGGCAGAAAAACAAGAAGAACTTGCAGAGCAGACAGAAGAAGCAGAAGAGAAGAATCAGGATACGGATGAAATAGAGAAAGAACAGGAAAAACTCAATGAAGAGTTCGAGAAGATGCAAGAGAAGATGGAAGAGATGGAGAAACAGAATGAAGAATTAAGTCCGCCTAAAAATCTTGATGAAAAGAATCAAGAAGAGATGGAAGAAATTATGGAGGAGATGGAGCAGAGTCAAGAACAATTGCAAGAGCAGCAGAAGAGCAATGCGTCTAAGTCACAGAAAAGTGCTTCTGAGAAAATGAAGAAAATGGCTCAATCCATGATGCAGCAGATGCAATCTGGGGAGATGGAACAGATGGAAGAAGATATTGCAGCCTTGAGACAACTTTTAGAAAACCTGGTGGGACTATCTTTCGATCAAGAACAATTGTTCAACGACATGAGAAGAACGGTATCTTCCACACCTAGATATGTAGAGCTGGTACAAGAGCAATTTAAGATTAAGAATGATTTTAAAATTGTTGAAGATTCTCTTAATGCTCTTGCATTGCGACAGACAGATATAGAAAGCTTCGTAACTGAAAAAGTATCTGAAATCAAGAAAAACATGAAGCATGGTCTCGACCATATGGAAGAGAGGTTGATTCCTGAAGCCAATCAGAGTCAGCGTTCTTCTATGAAAAACCTGAACGATTTAGCGCTTATGTTGAACGAGTCTCTAGAGAATATGCAGCAATCCATGTCAAGCATGATGCCTGGAACGCAGATGTGCAGTAAGCCTGGAGGTAAAGGACAAGGTAAGATGGGTCGTGTACCGATGGATAAAATCACCAAGGGACAAGAGGAACTCAATGGTGAGATGAAAGGGATGCAAGGTAAGATGAAGAACGGCAATGGTATGAGTGCCAAAGATTTTGCGCAAGCGGCTGCTAGACAAGCTGCATTGAGAAAAGCACTTGAAGAAATGAGAGATGGAAAAGGAGAAGAAGGAAAAGGGGCACGGGAATTGCAAGAAATCATTGACCAGATGGATAGGATAGAAGAGGATCTAGTAAATAAAAAACTAGATACAGAAATGCTGAAAAGACAGCAAGACATCTTTACCAGGTTATTAGAAGCGGAGAAAGCAGAACAACAGCGAGAACTGGATAATAAGCGTAAAGCAGAGCAAGCTCAAGAAAAGCGCAGAGAATTACCACCCTCGATGAAAGAGTATCTAAAGAAGCGTGAAGCAGAAATAGAATTATATAAAACAGTCTCTCCTGACTTAAAACCATACTATAAATATCTGGTCGATGAATATTATCGGGCACTAAAAGGAGAAAATTAGTGTTCATGCTATTGGAATGAATTTAAAAATGAGCAAAACCATGCTTACAGTACCGTCGATCCCAGAAAGTATCTCTAAGGTTGAAGCCTTTCTAGAGAAGCTATCACAAGATTATTCTATCTGTCCAGATAGATATCCTGATATATTAATAAGCTTGACAGAAGCCGTCAATAATGCCATTATCCATGGCAATAAGAAAGATGGAAATAAGTCAGTAAGGATAGAAATGGAACAAGACAAAGACAACATTATCCTTAAAGTCACGGACGAAGGAGGAGGTTTCGACTTACAGGAGTTACCAGATCCGACTTCACCAGACTATATCGAATGTTGTGGAGGAAGAGGCGTTTTTATTATGTCTCATCTATCAGATAAGATCGCTTTTCAGAACAACGGTTCTACGGTTGAGATGTCGTTCAACGTTTAATCTTTTCTGTTGGATACCATATCATATCATTCCGAAGACATCGAATTCTCACTGGATGATGAAGCTAAAATTTCTTCTTGGTTGATTTCTGTTGCGGAAAAACATCTGCAGAAAATAGAGGAAATCACCTATATCTTCTGCTCAGATGACTACCTGCATAAAATAAACCTGGAATACCTTAACCACGATACGTATACAGATATCATTACTTTTCCATACGGAGAAAGGGATAACCTAGAGGCAGATATTTTTATCAGCATAGAAAGGGTATCCGATAATGCGCTTGCTTTTAAATCTTCTTTTCTAAATGAACTATTGCGCGTAATGTCTCACGGCCTATTGCATTTATGTGGTTATGGAGATAAAACAGAAGCGGAAAAAAAAGTAATGAGAGACAGAGAAGATGAAGCGGTTGCTATGTATAATATTCAGAATACGTAACTCATTCCGCTTGTAAGTCTGTAAGAAGTAGTAACCTCTCCTTCTGGAGCACGACTATCATAAGTCAATGAGAACGTATTAATAAAAGATACATTTCCGAGTAGGGTCAGACGCAATTGTGACTCAGTAGACATCCTATAATCAGCAATCTTATTGACCAGAGGTTGAAAGTAAGAAGTAGAACTGATGATTGCACTTTCTCCTAATCTAATTGCCGCAGAGAAATAAGTACTCATACGTATGTCATCGCGAGAAACATCTCCTTTTTCTTCATCGTACTCATACATTGTCGACACACCGAAGTTTACTTTCTCCTTGACCCGATTAACAAGGCGGAACCGAAGACCTCCACCGGCCAGTGCGCGTAGTTTTATAAATATAAGTTGATTATACTGTATCTGACCGAATGACTCTAAACTTAAATTATTGCTTAATTCTCTAGTAAAACGCAAGTGCTGGAAACCTTGATTTACGAATCTTTCTCCTCCTGCTTTCACAAATGTGAATTGACTTATACTCAAGAAAGATCTTTTTTTCTGATGGACTTCAATCTGAAAACTACCGTGTAATGTACTTACACTTTCCTTGTTCTGAGAAAAGGAAAACCCTACATCTAGGTTTTCGTACCAGCCAACAGAATCAGTGAACGTTGTTCTTCTGTCTTCTATATTAACAATCTGAGCTGTTATATTCTGACCAACCAGAAAAAGTAGAATAATTGATAGAATGGGTTTCATTGCTTGGGGTATATCTGATAGATTAAAATCATAAACTATTCCAATTCTTTAAAACATGTTGCTCTAGATAAGAAAAAGTGAATCATCCTCATCTATTAATTAAGCAAGAGAAACGGTTCTTACTTTCTATTCGTATCCGTTAAGGGTCCATAAATTCTATAGATCCACTAAGGCATGCATGCAGGATTGTAAAGAACTTTATGTCTATAACTCTAGAGAAATTAAATCACTTCTATAAGTCGATGAAAATGTCGGAAGTCTTTTCTTACTTTTGTGATCTTATGTTTCCAGAATACGATGTTATAGTAGTAGGAGCAGGACATGCTGGTTGTGAAGCCGCGGTCGCTGCAGCGAATATGGGCAGCAAGGTTATGCTTGCCACGATGAATATGCAGACCATAGCTCAGATGTCATGCAATCCTGCAATGGGTGGTGTAGCTAAAGGACAGATTGTGAGAGAGGTTGATGCACTTGGAGGATACTCAGGTGTTATAAGTGATATGTCCATGGTACAATTCAGGATGCTTAATAAATCTAAGGGTCCTGCCATGTGGAGTCCTCGTACCCAGAACGACAGAATGATGTTTGCGGCAGAATGGAGGAGAAAACTAGAAGAACATCCACAGATTGATTTCTGGCAAGAAATGGTCAAGGGATTAATTGTAGAAGATGGTCGATGTAAGGGGGTTCATACGGGAATAGGCCTAGAAATAAGAGGAAAGTCTGTCGTACTTACCAATGGTACTTTCCTCAATGGCCTGATTCATATAGGTGACAAGAACTTTGGTGGAGGAAGAGCAGGAGAAAGAGCAGCGACAGGCATCACGGAACAACTCGTGGAACTGGGCTTTGAAGCGGGAAGAATGAAGACAGGGACGCCACCTAGAATAGATGGAAGATCGCTGGATTATTCTAAGATGGAAACACAAGCTGGAGATGAAGACGTATCGGGCTTTTCATTCTTAGATTCTAACAAGCCCGATACTCAATTGCCTTGCCACATTACATATACAAGCGATGAGGTCCATAATGAACTTAAGAAAGGCTTCGATAGGTCGCCTATGTTTAATGGAAGGATCCGTGGTCTTGGTCCTAGGTATTGTCCATCGATTGAAGATAAGATAGATCGATTTTCTGACAGGAATAGACACCAGCTATTCGTAGAACCAGAAGGCTGGAATACGTGCGAGATTTATGTCAATGGTTTTTCTTCTTCCCTCCCTGAAGAAGTACAATACAGTGCGTTAAGATTGGTACCTGGATTCGAAAACATGAAGATGTTCCGACCAGGCTATGCTATAGAATATGATTTTTTCCAACCGACCCAACTGAAGATAAACCTTGAAACCAAGCTGGTCTCAGGCTTGTTTTTTGCAGGGCAGATTAATGGCACAACGGGATACGAGGAAGCAGCCTGCCAGGGGCTTATGGCTGGATTCAACGCCCACTTATATGTAAAAGAAAAAGATCCTTTTGTTTTAAAAAGGTCAGAAGCATATATAGGTGTTCTTATTGACGACTTGGTTAATAAAGGGACGAAGGAGCCCTATCGTATGTTTACATCTAGAGCAGAATATAGAATATTATTACGCCAAGATAATGCGGACTTAAGGCTTACTCCTCTTGTACAGGCACAGGGTATCCACAACAACCAAGAAAGAGAAAAAGGAGTAGAAGAGAAAAAACAAGAAATTTCAGACATAGAAACCTTGTTAAGCAAGACCAGCATCAGCCCAGATCAAGCTAATGGTTACTTAGAATCTATCAATTCTACGCCACTAAAACAGAAAGTAAAACTTAAAAGTGTTTTATCTAGGCCACATGTAGACCTTAGAAACCTGATAGATACCATTCCTGATTTAAACGAGAAACTGAAAGAATTTAAGAATGAGTCCTTACAGATTGCCGAGATAAACCTTAAGTATGCAGGATATATTCAGAAAGAGCAAGAGATGGTTGATAAGATGAATCGTCTTGAGAATTTAGTTATAAGCGATGGTTTTATCTATGATGATTTACTTTCCTTATCTGCAGAAGGAAAGGAAAAACTCAACACTATAAAACCTAGAACACTCGGACAAGCGAGTAGGATAAGCGGCGTATCTCCCTCAGACATTTCAGTACTACTCGTACATATGGGGAGATAAAAGCC
>CAZFJO010000046.1:0-2931 GCA_964518915.1 uncultured Saprospiraceae bacterium | reverse complement strand
TGTCCACCCTGTGTCTACCCCTCTGATTGGCTTTAAGAAAGGAAGAACTACATCTTGCAACAGAAATTAATTACACCATTAAAATCTGTAAAGATGAAATCAATTAAAAGCAACTTAATATTATTCTTAACTCTTGTCGCTATAGCAGGAAATACGTTAAAAGCTCAGGAAGCCCAGAATAATATTCCTATTGAATTTAGCATCGGTGGAGCGTATACAATTGCCCCTACAATAAATATAACAGGCTTCTGGTCTGGAGAAACGGAAGCCTCCGCTAACTTTTACTCGGCAATGGCAGACTTAACCATAAATAATGCCTTGACAGGAAGAGTTGTAGTAAGTTCCTTGATACCATCTTCTGTATCGGGATCAGATAGAGAGGTAGAATCTGGTTTCGAAATGAGTGGGTCTATGGGTTATCGGCTATCCTTTGAAAATAATAATAAGGTCACCATTCCCGTAATGGCCACACTAGGATATGCATCTTTTAAAGACACCAGTGGAAGAAGAGAAGTAGGCATGCAAGTAGGTGGAACCGCTGGGATCAACTATTCCATAACTGAAAAGTTTTCTCTGACAGGAACGGTTAGATATTTAAAAGGAGTAGGGTTCAATGATGGATCTAAGGTCGATCAAGTAGATATGTCTATAGGATTTATGGTCCGATTGTTTTAATCCAGCCTGGATACCTCGATAAATCAACTATGTACAAGAAGAAATCCGGCTTCGAAAAAAGGGCTTCGTGTTAGTCCTTTTATTTTACAGCTACAGGAATAATGGAGCTTGTAATATGGGCCGGTTTTCTTTTTCCCGAATAGAAACAATGGCTTTTATGGATCACAATTTTTTCTGAATCGGTCTAACCACTGTCAAGGGATAGCATGTGTAAAAATTGATTTATGGGTTCTGTATTTCAGAATGAAAAATGGCTATCTGGGAAAAGAAAAACCTATAGTGCGATTATGAAAGAAGAAGAATTAAAGGAAAAGCTTTTACAGTCTCTTAATAAGAAAGAAAGAGAGAAAGAAATTACAGAAGAGCTTCTCGAGATGAGAAAATTGATCTTAGGCTTCTTAGACAAATTCAAGGATAAGATTGATGAAGAAAAAGGAAGCAAGAATCAATCATAAAATTCAATTAGGTATTGTTATATTGAATTTTAATAATTGCTACCTTATGTATTTAAAACCCCTTATATGGATATTACTTTTTATATCCATCACCCCGATGTCTTATGGTCAAGAAGGGAGTTATCAAGAATTAGTCGCTAGCCTGAATGGTTCAGAAGGTGAGGATCGGCATAAAATTCTGATGGATCTCTGTAGACAAGAAGTGTACAATGATCAAGCTCTAGCCAAGACTCGCGGAGTAGAAGGGCTGGCAATCGGCATCGAACTTAATGATGACAGCATGCAGGCTAAGAGTTATCGATGCATAGGCTTGTGTTTTCACTATATAGATCAGTCTGATAGCGCTATGTACTATTATAATAGGAGCCAGTTAATTTCTGTTGATCCGCTAGATAAGGCTTGGGTTTACAACAACATAATGACCATTCATTCTGATGAAGGGAGATACGATAGCGCAGGTCATTATTTAAAACTCAGTGAGGAAATCTACAAGGAACATGGAACATTAGATGATCTCGGAAGTATCGAGGAAGGTTATGGAAGACTTGCACTTTTTAATGCCGACTGGAATGAAGTCATGGTTAGATATGTCGCTGCTGATTCCATCTATAGGTTATCAGGTAATGTGAACAAGCAAGCAGACGCACTTAAAGGAATAAGCTATGGATATGCTTCACAAGAGAAGTATATAGAAACCATAGAAGTTCTTAAGAAAGCACACAAGAAGTATGTAGAAACCAATGATGGTTTCTATGGTTCAGAAACATTGAACCACATAGGTTATTACTACAATCTTCTTGAAGAAAGGGACTCAGCCATTGTTTATCATACCGCAGGATTAAAGCAAGCAAAAGAAGTTAATAATTCCCATACCGCAGCTTCTTGCCTCAAGGACCTAGGAGAGTTGTATGGTGATAAAGGCGATTATAACCAGGCAAGAAGATACATGACAGAGGCTATTCCTTACATCGAATCTAAAGGCGACCCTTATCAGAAAGCAGATCATTTTTTAGCACTAGGAGATTTAGAAAGAAAGGCGAAAAACTATAATGCATCGATTGAATTTTATCAACAAGGCATCTTCATTGCAGAAGAACTGGAGGCAAGAGATCTCCTTGAGTTTTTATACGGTGGACAATCGCTAAGTTATGAAGAGGTGAAAAAATATTTAGCGTCTTTAGAAGCGTTTAAGAAATACGATGAAATTAAAGACTCAACCAAGGGGATAGAATTAAAAACCAAGGTCAATGAGATGCTGATCAAATATGAAACACTGGAAAAAGAAAAACAATTGATCGAAGCCAATGCTGATATCGATAGAAGAAACGCAAGAATAAAAATGCTTGTAGGAGGTATCTTGTCCTTGATTGGAATCGGAGGCGCGTTTTTCTATGCCCTTATTCAGAGACGAAAGAAGGAAAAAATAGAGCATTTAAAAGAAAAAGAAGTGGAGCTTCTGAAGAGAAAAAGTGCAGAAGAAAAACTTGAACTTAAGCAGAAAGAACTTACATCTAAAACGTTGCAACTAGCAGGGAAAAATGAATTCTTACAAAAATTGAAGACAGAAGTAACCACATTAAAATCTTCTGTTGACAAATCGGTAAAAGAGACAAGCAGAAAAATTTCTCATATGATACAGTCTGATGTAATGGGCGATCAAGAATGGGAACAATTCATAAAAGAGTTTAGCAGTATTCACAGCCAGTTTCTAGAAACCATGAAAAACAAGCATGGTGATTTTTCTAATTATGAATGGAGGTTGATTTCTCTTCTTAAGATGAATCTCTCTTCTAAGGACATC
>CAZFJO010000045.1:10030-17660 GCA_964518915.1 uncultured Saprospiraceae bacterium | reverse complement strand
CATCGGATGAGGCTTATATTGATGGCTATTAACGGCAGATGAGATGGGTGTTCTGGAATAATAGGCATATCTAATTAATTACATATTAAACTAATTCATAATATGTAAACTACACATTTAAAATAATATATACTTTAAAATATTTTATAATGTGTTAATTTTTCTTCTATATTAGCGTGACGATTAGAGAAAACTACATTACAGATGTAAGCTGGAATACCCAAAATACAGTTTACAACTAACCAAAAATCGATGACGAAGAAGAAGAAAAGCAGGGCGAAGTCTGCCCCTAAGGCAAGGTTGAATTTTTCAGATGAGCGATGGCCTAAGTTAGGGGGCGTATTATGCCTTCTAGTAGCACTATACTTGAGCATTGCTTTTATATCCTATTTCTATACGTGGAAAGCAGATCAAGATACCGTACTGGCATTCTCATGGGATGTATTGTTTCAAGGAGACCTCAGTGTTTCTAATTGGTTAGGTAGGCTAGGTGCCTTACTGTCCAATGCATTTTTCTACTGGGGATTCGGACTTCCTTCCATTGTTTTCATTTTTATACTAATAAAACTTGGTATTGCTTTATTGAGGAAGCACCCAATTAAACCTGTACTACTAGCGAGTAGATATGCCCTTATATTTATGGCGTTCTTTTCACTCGCATTGGAATTTTTTCTACGGGGAAGTGAATTTACTTGGGGAGGAGCATTTGGCGAAAGCACCTGTTTCTGGTTGACGAATTTCGTCGGACAAGTAGGTCTATTCTTCCTTCTATTATTCAGTATACTGTTCTTTATAGTATGGCAATTTAACCCTAATCTTGAACTGGTATTACAATACGCAGATCTTCCGACCGGGAATTTTTCCTTCAATGACATCGTAAAAAAATATACTTCTTCAGCTTCTCAAGTAACGAGACGTAAACCTGCGGAATCGAAAGATACGGCTAAACCCTCTGGAGAAAAAGAGAATTCTTATACCGCTTTAAGGCCCTCTGGCGATAAGTCAGAAAGAGCCATTCCAAAATCCGATGATGGTGCTCAGGAGACTTCCGGTTTAGACCTGAAGCTTCCTGAATCACTGTCATCTAGAAGAAAGAAACGTCCTAAGTACGATCCTTCAAGCTTAGAAATGGAGGTAGCAGCTCCTATTCTTGATGAGCCTGAAGTACCTGCAACACCCACACATAATGAAACTGACTCTGTGGGTACAGCTCCTGTACAAGGAGCTGATACCAACGATGAGGGCGTTCCTTTTCTTACTATTTCTGCAGACGATGTCCCTTCCTCTTCTATTGCAACGAAGGACCAGCCTGCTTTGCAGAATGAGCAGAATTTCAATGAACCTTACGACCCTAAACTAGACTTATCTAACTACAAGGAGCCTAGTCTAGAATTCCTAGAAGAATATGCAGATCAGAAATTCGAGATAGATAGAAGCGAACTTGAGGCCAACAAGGATCAGATTATAGAAACCTTGCTCAATTATAAGATTGAAATTACCAAGATCCGTGCGACCATCGGACCCACTGTAACCTTGTATGAGATTGTTCCAGCTCCAGGTGTGAAGATCAGTAAGATTAAAAACCTAGAGGACGATATAGCTCTATCCCTCGCTGCCCTAGGTATCCGTATTATAGCTCCGATTCCAGGAAAAGGTACGATCGGTATCGAGGTTCCTAATAAAAAGAAGCAGATTGTATCTCTTAAAGAGGTATTGAAATCTGATAAGTTTCAGAATGCTAAAATGGACCTACCGATTGCCCTCGGTAAGACGATCAGTAATGAAGTATTCATAGCAGATCTTGCTAAAATGCCTCACTTACTGGTAGCTGGTGCTACAGGACAAGGTAAGTCCGTCGGTATTAACAGCATCATTATGTCCTTGCTTTATAAGAAGCATCCTTCTCAAGTGAAACTCGTTCTGATAGATCCTAAGAAGGTAGAACTCTTTCCTTATAACAATCTGGAGAAGCACTTCCTAGGATTCTTACCGGATGCAGAAGAGCCTATTGTAACAGAGATGAGTAGGGTAGTTAATACCATCAACTCTTTATGTGTGGAGATGGATCAGCGGTATGACCTTCTGAAGAAGGCTCGGGCGAGAAACATCAAGGAATACAACAATAAGTTTACAGCGCGTAAACTCAATCCGAGAGACGGGCATAAATTTTTACCATACATTGTATTGGTGATAGATGAGTTTGCCGATCTGATTATGACGGCGGGTAAGGAAGTCGAGTTGCCGATAGCCAGACTGGCACAGCTAGCAAGAGCCATAGGTATCCACTTAATCATTGCAACTCAGAGGCCATCGGTTAATATCATTACAGGTATCATTAAAGCCAACTTCCCCGCGAGGCTTGCCTTTAAGGTAACTTCTAAGATTGATTCTAGAACCATCCTAGATACAGGAGGTGCAGAACAGTTGATCGGACGCGGAGATATGCTTCTCAATGTCGGAAGTAATATTGTAAGACTACAGTGTGCATTCGTAGATACGCCAGAAGTAGAGAAAGTAATAGATCACATCGGTGATCAGCAAGGATATCCTCAACCGTATCACTTACCAGAATTTAAAGGAGAAGAAGAGATCGGAGGTGCTGGTTCTAACTTAAAAGTAAGTGACCTTGATTCCAACTTCGATGACGCTGCTCGTCTTGTAGTAGGAAACCAACATGGATCAACTTCTATGATTCAGCGTAAGATGCAACTGGGATACAACCGGGCAGGAAGAATAATGGATCAGATGGAACAGCTCGGTATCGTCGGGCCATCTCAAGGAAGTAAACCTCGAGAAGTAATGTTCTTCTCCATCGATGAATTAGAAAATTTCTTAACGAACCTTAAGAATCAGAAATAATATTGCGACTGTTTTTTAAAACCTTTTCTGTTCTAGAACCTGAGAATGATTTAAATTAGATAATAGATTAGAGCAGAAAACTGAGACCTTAAAGCCGATGCTAACCACATCGGCTTTTTTTGTTTTAATATCACTTACTATTTGATAAGTGGAATACAATAAATATTTAGTACTTATTTATGTTTAAATGATATATCATACGGAGGGTTAAAAATGATAGAATTTGATAATGATTAATTAATTTACATTCAAAAATTGACCCCATGAAACATTTTACATTAAGTTTTCTATTCTTGTTTATATTTTCATTCCCTTCTCATAGCCAAAATCTTGCATGCGGAGAAAGTACAGTAATAAGTACTGTAGGTGGAAGTAATAATATTGATAATTATACCCATACCTTTTCATCATTAACAGGACCTGAGAATTCTATTCAGATAGATATCCCTACAATGGAATGTACAGTCTGTCTTAACTATTCAGGAGCAACGAATTCAGTGAGAGCCATGTTGACGAATGACCCTTCAGACCCTACTGCAACTAAGCACTTTCCTATGAACTCTGGTGAGTATTGTTTCAATCCTATACCAGGTCAGGATTATTATGTTATAGCAGATGGAAACGGTGTTGACGGTGGAGAGATTTCCGTTGAGATGACTTGCAGCGACATGAGCTGTACTTGTGAAGTAGATAATTCTAACAGCCTTTCAGAAGGATTGGTTTCATATTGGACATTCGATGGTGATTTAATTGATCAAGTAGGAAGCAACGATGGAATTGCCGTGGGCTCAGAATTAACGTATACAGGTGGTAGATATGGAGACGGTATTGATCTTAATAGCCTTGGTATGGATCCTAGCTATGTCAATGTTGGCAATGATCCGAGCTTGAATTTCACTAACCGTTCTATGACTGTATCTGCTTGGGTAAGAGTGGATGCGATCACTAGGCCTTGGCAGACGATTATAAGTAAAGGGGAAGCTTGCGATTATAGGATGTTTTTATGGAGAAATGAAGAGTTCGTAGCATGGAATGCACGTGAACCAGATGTTTTAGGAACTACTTCAATTAATGATGGTGAGTTTCACCACATTGCCGCAGTTACAGACTTCGATATCAATTATAAGGCTATTTATGTGGATGGTGTTTTAGAAGGAGTTGTGAGCTTTGGGACTGATATATGTGATAGTAATAATGATTTGCTTATTGGAGAAAATCCTATTGAAACTGGAAGGATTTGGAATGGAGTAATCGATGATATAGCAATGTGGGATAGAGCTCTATGTCAGAATGAAATCGTTAACCTATTTCAATCTACAAGACCGTTAGAAGATATAGTAGCTGCTTCCATACCTACGTTATCACAATGGGCAATAATAATAACATTTTTAGGTCTTATTATTATCGGGATAATTGTGCTTAAGAGTGGCGTGGTTCAGAAAAGTAGAATATCCTAGACTAGGGAGAATAAATACAATATAATAAAGCCGATGCTAACCACATCGGCTTTTTTTGTTTTGTGGCTTTTTGTGGTTGGTTTTTTGATGTTTCATCTTAATTCGAGCTAGAACTCTTTATTCATATGATTAAGAAACAGGCAAGTGCGAACCTAGTAGAATACCAATCCGCACTCCAGAATAGTAGACTTGTTATTGTAAGAGCAGTACGCCTCTATGCGTAAATTTAATAGAGCATAGTGGAGTTCATTGCTGAAGATTTTAATAGGTGAGGTAAAACATATTTGCTTTAAGCGAGAAAACCAACTGATGCAATAAACTTCCCTAAAAAGAAAAACTCCGTACGGTTTCCACCGCACGGAGTTTTTCTTAAAATATATGTTTCGGATGATGATTACATCATGCCTGGCATTCCGCCACCGCCACCCATAGGAGGCATCGGAGGATGATCTTCTGGCTTGTCGTTAATCACACATTCTGTAGTCAATACCATACCTGCAATAGAACCTGCATTCTGGATAGCAACTCTCGTTACTTTAGTAGGATCAATTACACCTGCTTTCTTAAGATCTTCGTATCTGTCTGTTCTAGCATTGTATCCTGAAGAACCTTTAGACTGAAGTACATTCTGAAGAACAACAGATCCATCTACACCTGCATTATCTGCTATGGTTCTCAATGGAGCTTCTAGAGCCTTCTTGACAATCTGTACTCCCATATCCTCGTCTTCATTGACTCCTTCTACTTTCTTAAGGGCGCTGATGCATCTTACCAGAGCAACTCCACCACCTACTACGGTACCTTCTTCTACAGCAGCTCTTGTTGCATGTAATGCATCGTCTACTCTGTCCTTCTTCTCCTTCATCTCTACTTCAGTAGCCGCTCCTACATATAGTACAGCAACTCCACCAGCAAGCTTAGCCAATCTTTCTTGTAACTTTTCTCTATCGTAATCAGAAGTAGTAGTTTCTATCTGCTGCTGAATCTGTCCGATTCTGCCTTTGATGTCTTTTCTCTTCCCTTTACCATTTACAACAGTTGTATTGTCCTTGTCTACAGTAATCTTCTCAGCCTGACCTAGAAGGCTTAAGTCTACGTTCTCTAGTTTGTATCCTTTTTCTTCTGAGATAACCGTACCTCCTGTAAGAATAGCGATATCTTCTAGCATAGCCTTTCTTCTATCACCGAAACCTGGAGCTTTAACCGCAACTACTTTCAGTCCACCTCTTAGTCTATTGACAACCAATACACCTAGTGCTTGAGATTCTACGTCTTCAGCAATGATAAGAAGTGGTCTTCCAGCTTGAGCTGCTTTTTCTAGTATAGGAACTATGTCAGCTACATTAGATATTTTCTTATCGAAAATAAGGATAAGTGGATTCTCATACTCAGTCACCATTCCTTCTGAATCGGTGATGAAGTATGGAGAAAGATATCCTCTATCGAATTGCATTCCGATTACTTCTTCTACGTAAGTATCTGTTCCTTTTGCTTCTTCTACAGTGATGACACCATTCTTAGTTACTCTCTGCATAGCATCAGCGATCAGTGATCCGATTTCAGCATCGTTGTTAGCAGAGATAGACCCTACTTGACGTATTTTATCGAAGTCACTACCGATAACATTAGACTGTCTTTTAAGACCTTCTATAACAGCTGCTACTGCCTTATCGATTCCTCTTTTAAGGTCCATAGGGTTAGCTCCAGCAGCAACATACTTCATACCTGCTGTAACCATAGATTGTGCAAGAACGGTAGCTGTAGTCGTACCATCTCCAGCTGCATCTGCAGTTTTAGAAGCTACTTCTTTTACCATCTGTGCACCCATATTCTGTACTGGATCTTCCAGTTCTATTTCTTTAGCAACCGTTACACCATCCTTAGTAATGGTAGGAGCACCGAAGCTTTTCTGAATGACAACATTTCTTCCTTTAGGTCCGAGGGTAACTTTTACCGCATCGGCTAGAGCATCTATACCTGCTTTAAGTGCACGTCTTGCTCCTGAATCAAAAGTTATTTCTTTAGCCATAGCTATTTCTTTTCTGATTTAGTATTGATTAATAAAAATTACTTGTCAAGGATTACAAGGACGTCGTCCTCTCTCATGATAAGGTAGTCTACTCCATCGTAGTTTAATTCTTGTCCTGCATACTTGCCATAAAGAACAATGTCGTTCTTCTTTACAGTCATAGCATTACCGTCTTTTCCAGGTCCTACTGCAACAACTTTTCCTCTCTGAGGTTTTTCTTTAGCAGTATCTGGGATGATAATTCCTCCCTTGGTCTTTCCGTCTGCAGGTGCTGGCTTTACAACAATCCTGTCATTAATGGGTCTCATCATGTTTCAGTATATTTTAAGATTAATGATATTGATTTATATGAATTTTATATGGGGTAAGTATCATTGATTGTGCCAATCGAGAAAAGGTGACAAAATTGCGAACTACATGTTCTTTAAGTCCTGTTTTACAAGGGTTGTTGCCAGATTTTCCGAATTGAATGTCACAATGACACGGTGTATTTTATAAACGAAAAAGACCCGTGAAACAACTTGCTTCCGGGTCTTCTATTTCTTCTTTCTGTTATAGGCAATTACTGACCTGATTCTAGTCCATTTCCTACACCGCCTGTTCCGACGATTACTGCAGTAACTATACACAGAACGAACAGCGCTATTGCCAGTCCCCATGTCAATTTCTCTATGAAATCTGTAGACTTAGCAGCACCGAACATCTGGTTCGCTCCAGAACCACCGAAAGTAGAATCTATTCCACCCCCTTTAGGATTCTGTATCAATACAACAAGCATCAGTAGTATGCATATCAGTGTTGTGAAAATTGTAAGTGTTGTAACCATTAGTTTGATTTTTTTCTCAATTTTTCAATTGTGGCTGCAAAGAAACTACTTTTTTCTGGAATTATCAAGGATAAACGCTCATACATCACTATGGCTTCCTTAATATATCCTTGTTTTACAAGCAATTCTGCTAATGGCTGGGATACAACTTCTTGGCTTTTCTTTTTAGCCTTTTTCTTCTTTTTCTTTTTCTTGACTTTATACCTTACTTTTTTATCAGTAAGGGGCGTTACCGCAGCGTCCTTGTCATTCTGTAATAAAAACAAGGAATATGCGGAAAGATGTGTCAGATCCTCTTTAGTGTTTTTCAACTCAACCTTCTTCGCCTTAGCTTTTTTCTTTTTAGGGGTAGAAGGAGCTTTTGATTTCTTATTCTTGACTTCAATCTTATTCTCCGTATCTACTTTACCCTTGACTTTCTTCTTAATCTTACCGCCGCTCTTTTTCTTCTTTTTCTTT
>CAZFJO010000045.1:7460-9930 GCA_964518915.1 uncultured Saprospiraceae bacterium | reverse complement strand
TTTACCCTTGACTTTCTTCTTAATCTTACCGCCGCTCTTTTTCTTCTTTTTCTTTTTCTTCTTTGTTGTGGCAATGTTAGACTTTACCGCATCTTCTTTTTCAATTAAGGTACTTGTATACTCGGTTATTTCATCTATCGAAGGGGATTCGTCTTCTTGTATCGTAGAATGTACTTCTGGTTCTACAAGAGGAGCTTTTTCTTCATGAATAGGATCTTCAATTGCGGTTTCAGATGGTGATGACGCCGGTGTTGTCTCAGATGGAAGTATTTCTTTTTTCGCAGACTCAATAACAATAGGAGCCATCGGAACTGCTTCTGGTACCTCAAGGTCTTCAATGATGCTTTCTGCTTCTTCCTTTATGACAGCATACAGATGTGTATCTGCAATATGATCGGACTGATACAGATGCGCTTGGTGCAATTTTTTTCGCTTTAATGCCAGCATCATCTTAATAGGCTGAGAATATGGAGCTGCAGCAGCTAGCTTTTCCAATTCGTCAAGTGATATATTAACTAATTTCGTCATGTGATGTTATCAACGTAAATGTAGATAATAATGGATGGATGGGAAAATATAAAAAAACTAAGTTATCTACACCTTGTGCACAATCAAGTGGAGAAGATGTGAATTACCAGTTGGTAAAAGCCTTGTTGAAGAGGTCGTCAGCAATCTGTGTAAATATTTCTTCAATAAATCCGTCTTGTTCCGACTGGAAATCTAAGGTCGCGTCGAAGTCTTTAAAGAAAGAGAATGATTGAGTCCAGCTTTTATCTTCATCGGCGGCATCGGTGTATTCTACGGAAACGGAGATAGTCAACTTGTTAAATGCCACCGTATTTCCTTCCTGAGGAGCTTCAGATGATATGCTGTATCGATTGATATATCCTGCGAATGTTATATCCGCGTCACGATCTACAAGGGTGAGCTTGCTTTCATTCCTTATTTTAGTTCTAAGCGTTTCAGAAAAAGTCTGGTTTATTCCACCTGGTGCATTAGGAGCACGATTTTCGAAATCTTCTACATAGAATGTGTTTATATCCGGAGGTATAGAGATTCCCTTGAATCCGTAGCAACTAGATAAAAAACACAGCAATATAATGGATAGATATCTCATGTATGTATAGAACGTTTTAATCTGGGATCTCGTACTGCTTGATTTTACGATAGAGGGTTCTTTCAGAGATTCCCAGTTCCTTAGCGGCATCCTTCCGCTTCCCTTTGTATTTTTTAAGCGCCTTCTTAATCAGGTCTTTTTCCATATCCTCTATAGAAAGATTTTCTTCTACGATTTCAGATTCTTCATAAGGAGAATGGTAATCGCTGGTGATGATTATGGGTTTATTGGAATGTTCATCTCTTTCACGCGGCTCCTCGGCGGGATAATCTGCAGGGACTCTCGTAGGATATTCCGGTGTCTTATTGAATATGGCATTATTAGAAATAGGTTTAAGGCTTGATAAATCCGTAACTTGAAGGTCGTTATTGCGGATCATTTCGAATACCAAGGATTTTAAGTCGTTGAGGTCTGATTTCATATCGACTAAAAACTTATAGAAAATTTCTCTTTCCTCGAAGTCTGATTTTCCTCCTCCTTTACCACCGGATAGAGCAGGTAGATTCCTATGTACGATGTGTGGGATGAGATCAACTAGAACTTCTGAAGTTATAATAGACTCTTCACTCAGCACAGAAAGCTGCTCTACCATGTTCTTTAATTCTCGGATATTTCCAGGCCATGAGTAATTTTCGATATACCCTCTGGCTTGTCCATCTATCTGAATTGAATCTTTTCTATATTTTTCTGCGAAGTCAACAGCGAATTTTCTAAACAACATATAGATGTCTTCCCGTCTTTCTTTCAAGGATGGAATGCGGATAGGAACAGTATTTAGTCGATAGAACAAGTCTTCTCTGAACTTGCCTTTTTTAATCTGTTCTTCTAGACTGATATTCGTAGCCGCGACAACTCGGACATCGGTTCGGAGCACTTGCGATGATCCTACTTTAATGAATTCTCCGCTTTCTAAAATCCTGAGTAAAAAAGATTGAGTGTCGAGAGGCATCTCTCCGATTTCATCTAGGAATATGGTTCCTCCATCCACGGTTTCAAAGTACCCTTTCCGCTCAGACGTAGCTCCAGTAAATGCTCCTTTTTCATGTCCGAACAATTCCGAATTGATCGTTCCTGCTGGGATCGCACCACAGTTGATAGCAATAAACTTATTGTGTTTTCTCTTACTCAGTTCATGGATAACCCGAGAGAAAATTTCTTTTCCTACACCACTTTCTCCTTGAATCAGCACAGATAATTCTGTTGTAGCCACCCGATGAGCAGTATATAGGGCACGATCTAGTTTTTCAGATCTACCTATAATTCCGAATCTCTGTTTTATGGATGATAAGTTCAAGGGATACTGGATTTAGTAAATTAAGTAACTTGGTTTCCGAATAGGGTAGCACTGGTCGC
>CAZFJO010000045.1:2064-7360 GCA_964518915.1 uncultured Saprospiraceae bacterium | reverse complement strand
TTTCTTTCGGCAAGTGTTCCTGGTCGCTCGGAATAATAAAACATGTAACTCATGCTATATTGAGCCCACTCAATCATAGATAACGTATCCTGATGTTCCTCTTCTGTTTCTGAACAGAATCCAGTAATTATATCTGATGAAATGGCACATTCTGGTAAGATGCGGTATATAGCTTCCACCCTTTCTTTATACCACTCCCGATCATAGGTGCGGTTCATGAGTTTCAGGACCCGGCTATTTCCGGATTGTATAGGTAGGTGTATGTAGTTGCATATGTTTTCATACTTAGCTATGGTATGGACAACTTCATCAGTAATGTCCTTAGGATGAGAAGTTGAAAATCGGATTCTTAAGTCAGGGTGTACTAGCGCTACAGCTTCTAGAAGCTGTGCAAAGTTTACCTTTTCTTCAGATTCTGGATTTTCCCACTTGTATGAATCTACATTCTGACCCAGTAGGGTAACTTCTCTAAATCCTTGATTAAACAGATCAGTAGCTTCTGCTACGATGGAGTACATGTCTCTGCTTCTCTCTCTTCCTCTGGTATATGGAACCACACAGAATGAACACATATTGTCACAACCCCGCATAATAGAAATAAAGGCAGTTACTCCATTGCTGCCTAATCTTACAGGAGCTATATCAGCATAGGTTTCTTCCCGAGAGAGAAAAACATTAACGCCCTTGTCTCCTTCTTCTGCACCCGATATTAGATTAGGTAGGTCGCGATATGCATCTGGACCTACAACCAAGTCTACTATTTTTTCTTCTTCAAGGAACTTAGATTTTAAGCGTTCTGCCATGCAACCCAAAACCCCTACCAGCATCCCAGGATTGTGTTTTTTCTGCTTATTGAATATGCTCAATCGCTGTCTTACATTGTCTTCCGCCTTTTCTCTTATCGAGCAGGTATTGATCAACACAAGATCTGCAGTCTCCATGTTTCTTGTGGGTCCGAATCCAGCCTCGGCAAGTATGGAAGCTACGATTTCGGAATCACTGAAGTTCATGGCACATCCATAACTTTCTATATAGAAGTGTTTCTTAACGCTGCCATCGGTCTCGTTGAAAAATACCTCACCTTGCTTTTCTTCGTCTATTTTCTTGACGATGCCATCTAGTGTTGGGTTGTTGTTATACATACCTTGCTTCTTAATTTAAGTCTGAATTATAAGACCTTTAGCCTGACATGAAAATGAAGTCAGTAAAGGCTAACTATAAATCAGGGTCGCAAAAGTACAATTTTATGACAAAATGACAGGAGTATTTTACTTTAAAGATCTAATAATCATTGCTGAAGCGCCTCCACCTCCATTACACAATGTAGCACAACCCATCTCTTTATCGTGTGTTCGCAGCGCATGGGTAAGTGTGGTAAGAATCCGAGCACCAGATGCACCTAGCGGATGACCTAGAGAAACGGCCCCACCGTGGACATTCATTTTATCCTGATCTATATGCATCTCCTTACCGAATACAATCGGTACAACTGAAAATGCCTCATTAACTTCGAATATGTCTACATCGTTCGCTGTAATCTGAGCTTTTTTTAGGGCTTTAGGAGTAGCTAAGACAGGAGCGGTTGTAAACCACTTCGGATCGTGAGCTGCATCTGCGTATGAGATGATTTCAGCAATCGGGGTCAGCCCATATTTTTCTACGGCTTGTTCGCTGACTACCACTAGGGCAGATGCTCCATCATTGATGGTAGAAGCATTGGCAGCAGTGACGGTACCTTCTTTAGAAAAAGCAGGTCGGAGAGAAGGTATTTTCTCGAATATTACTTTCTTGAATTCCTCGTCCGTATCCATAAGGATCGGATCCTTTTTTCTCTGAGGGATAGATATAGGTGTTATCTCTGAAGAAAAGTTTCCAGCTTCTGTAGCGGCTGCTGATCTCTGGTAAGATTGAACCGCGTACGCATCTTGTTCTTCTCTACTTACTTCATACTTAGTGGCTGTGTTATCGGCACAGATACCCATGGCCATCTGTCCGTAAGCATCTCTCAATCCATCTTTTTCTAGCCCATCTACAATCTCACCACCTCCGTACTTATGACCCCATCGAGCTTTAGGCATGTAATAAGGAATGTTAGACATAGATTCCATGCCTCCTGCAACCAGTACGTCCGCTTGTCCAAGCATAATTGATTGCGCGGCAAACATGACGGATTTAAGACCAGAAGAACAGACTTTATTGACTGTAGTGCACGGAACATTTATAGATAGTCCAGCCCCTATAGCGGCTTGACGAGCAGGTGCTTGACCTAGATTAGCTTGGCACACATTACCCATAAAGACTTCATCGACACTTTCCATCGGGACACCAGATTTTTCTATTGCATCTTTTATAATAATGCTACCTAATTGCACTGCAGTAAAATTCTTAAGCATGCCACCGAAGCTACCCATCGGAGTTCTCTGTGCAGATACTATATATACTTTATTCATTGTAGTCTAAATTTATTGCCAAGTTGAAATAAAATAGGATATCTAATTTAATGTCATTCTATGAAATTTAATAAGCATTAAAGATAAATAACCTGTAACAATATGATATAACAAGAGTAAAGGGTAAAGTTCATCAATTGCCATTTAATCTTAGTAAATTACAGGATATGTCTAAATTATGTGGGATATATCTGGGTTTTCCGTAAGTTTTCCCTTTTTAAGGAATTATTTATGGATCTTTTAATTGAATATTAACATACATTTGCACGTTTATTGCGTCATAGTAATAAAGGATATTAAAGATGGTAAAAATGCGCTTCTTCACAATCATAACATTGATGCTTTTCACGGCAGTTACAGCTGTCAGTGGTCAGTCTTATGAAGAGGAAATCGGATTTACATTTGTCAAGGCTAAGTATCTTCTTGAAACGGATAGATACGATGAAGCTGTCAGAGAGTTTAATAGAGTAATAAAACTGAACCCATCTATGGAGGACGTTCTTGCGCTCCGTGCTTACGCTAAATATCAATTAGGTGCGTATCTAGGCACTAAAAAAGACATTCTTAAATACATAGAATTAAAAGGTATATCCGCAGAGTCTGTGTCGCTTCTTGCTAAAGCAGAATATCAGCTAAGCGAATTTGACGCGGCACTCAATAGTTTAACTACTGCCTTACAATTGATCAAGGACGATGCAGAACTGTACGAGTACAGAGCCACTATATATCTGGACAGAGACCTTAAATTAAAGGCTTGTCAAGACTACGAATCAGCGGCTAGACTAGGTAACAACCGTGCAGCAATTACTGCTAAGAAATTATGTGGAGTCACTGTAACTCCTCAGAAGCCTGAGGAAGAGAATACAGAAGAAGATGAAGGCGACGTAACAATCTTAAGCGATGTAAGAGAAAAGGAAGATTCGAGTAAAGAAGATTCAAGTAAAGAAGATGAACTAAAAAGTGAAGACGAGAATCCCTCAAGCTCTGATATTAAGGAAGAAGATACAATGATGGGCGATCCTACAGAAGAGGAAGATCCAGACCTATTAGAAGAAGAACCTGTTGTATCAGAGGAACCAGCTATAGATCCACGCCTGCTTGATGATTCAGAAAATGAAATAGAGATAGATGAGGATTTACTAATTGTCATAACTGGGCAAGGACTAGGATCTAGAGAAATCAAGCAACAACCTAATATCCTTATTCTCTCAGATAAGAGTGGAGATGTTGTTATCGATGTATGTGTGAGTAGGGGAGGAAGAGTCGTATCTACTGCGCTCAATCAAGGGTCGTCTACGATCAATAAAAAGAGTCTTATCTCTTTAGCACTAAGAAAAAGCAAAGAATTCTGGTTTGAGAAATCAGACCTGAAAGAACAGTGTGGACAGATTGTATTTAGAGTAAAGGGCTCATAGAAAGAACCCATGTCATTCATAACAACCAAGTTATAAAAGCATAATCAGAGTTATGTGCACTTCTATAAGACTGAATGGATTGAACCAATCCAAGTCATAGTGTGTGCTACCAACTCATGTCATCTTCTGTAGTACTCTCTTCAGAACTGTCTGAATCAGTTGAATCACCCTCTGTAGAAGGAGATTCGGTACTGGTCGTTTCTTCTGATGTTGTTTCTGATTGAGCTTCAGCATTTTCTTTTTCAAGAGAAGCTTCCCACTCTGCTTGCCTTCTTTCGTATTGTTCATAATCGAAGTCGGGCATAAGTTCAGTCTTAACGTGGTCTACAACTTCATTAAGAGAACTGAGAAAACGATTAAAATCCTCCTTGTACAAGAAGATTTTGTGTCTCTCATAGCCATTGCTATTGAATTTTTTCGTGCTTTCTGTAAGGGTGATATAAAAATCTTCTCCCTTGGTTTTACGGACGTCAAAAAAATATGTTCGTCTTTTTCCCGCTTTTACCTTGCTAGAATAGACACTTTCAAACTTGTTACTATCCTTATCCACTATACCTAATATTATATTAAAAAATCTACCTAAATATAATTTTTTATTGGGCTAATACAAGTATGTAGCATGATATTTCGAACATGAACTTTTTTAAGAAGAATGAATTTTTAGATTCTCTACACCCTTTTATCATCCTTGATGGACAGATTTTTCTTTAGATTCTCTGAGCGCAGCTTGTTGCTGCTCATACAGTTCAGCGTATCTTCCGCCTATTTTTATAAGTTCATTGTGGTTGCCCGATTCTACGATTTTACCTTCTTCAAGAAAAATAATTTTATCGAAATTGAGTAGGTTGTAAATCCTGTGGGTGATTATTATAGCTGTTTTTTCTGCCAGCACAGAATTAAGGTAGCTTAAGATTTTCTGTTCTGTATTCATATCTACAGCAGAAAGCGCGTCATCTAAAATAACAATGTCGGGATTCTTGATAAGTGCCCGAGCGATTGAAACCCGCTGTTTCTGTCCTCCAGACAAGGTAATGCCTCTTTCACCTATGTACGTTTCATATCCTTCTGGTAGACCACTTATGTCTTCATGCACAGAAGCATACGAGGCGAATTTCTTCACCATTTCATCGTTGGCTTTTTCTTCTCCGAAGGCTATGTTCTGCTTAATTGTGTCTGAAAACAGAAACACATCTTGAGGGACATAAGCTATTTTTTGCCTTAGGTGGGATAAGTCATGCTCTTTAAGAGCAACACCATCTATGGTGATGGTTCCTGAACTGGGATCATATAACCTGAGAAGAAGGTCTGCAATTGTAGACTTTCCTGAAGCGGTTCTTCCTACAATAGCCATTTTATCTCCAGGCTTTAGATCGAAACTTATTTTGTCGAGGGCTTTGATACCGTTATCTGGATAGATAAATTCTACTTCCT
>CAZFJO010000045.1:0-1964 GCA_964518915.1 uncultured Saprospiraceae bacterium | reverse complement strand
GCATTGATCCGTGCGAGTCCTAGAGATTGTTTCATGTATTCGTCATTCTGCGCTTGGAAGAATTTTCCGAATTGTGACTCCTTAACGTATGACTTTACAACCCTTATTCCTGAGTAGACTTCTTGTGCTGTGCTATTAAGTGTAGACAATTGCTCTTGTATCTGTGTACTTTTCTTGTTTATTCTACTACTTACAAGATATATAGAGAGGCTTAAAATAGGAAGAGGTATCAAGGTGTAGCAGGCTAGGGTAGCATTGGTCTTAAACATCACCGTTATCGTTAAGATGAATAATGAGGTCAGATTGATGCCGTATAACAGCGATGGCCCTAAGTACATCCTCACCTTATTCACATCCTCAGAGATCCTAGCCATGATGTCTCCTGTCTTATTCCGCTTATAAAAACCGATATCTAGTTTCTCTAAGTGATTAAAGATGTCGTTGCGTAAGTCGTACTCGATTAATCTCGATGTAACGATAATCGTCTGGCGCATGGCATACATGAAAACTCCCTTAATCAACACAAATCCAACAATTACAAGGGCAAACTTGAGTAAGACCCCATTGATATCAACATCAGCGATAGATGCTGATACTCCACCTTCTCCCTTATACTCCACGATGGCTTCCTGGACATAGTCGATGGCCTCTCTGATCTTCTGTGGAATAAGCACACCATAGTAATTAGAACCAATAACGAATAAGGTTCCTAGTAACAGTCTCCACCTATATCTTAACAAGTAATGATTTAACTTCCAGAGGTTCTTCAATCTGCAGTAGTTGCGCTATTTAAAAACGGTAAAGCGTAAATATAAGTCTATACACTGAAGCACATTCTCTTCAGAGCGTTAATTAAATCTCAAAAAAAAATAGTGATGTTAAACGGAAACAGCGCTATACTTCTCGATAAACACCTTTAACTCATCGACCATATCTGGAGATCCAATTACGATGGTTGCACGCTGATGAATTTCCTTAACTTCTTTTTCCAGTATTCTTTCTAGTTTGGTTGTTATGGCCTTGCCCCCAGCTTGTTCTACAATCATTGCCATAGGGTTGCACTCATACAGGAGTCTTAGTTTCCCTTGAGGGTACTTGCGAGTATTAGGATATAAGTATATACCTCCTTGGAATAAGATTCTATGGATGTCAGAAACCATAGATCCGATGTATCTCAACCGCAAGTTTTTATCTGAGCAATGATCGATAAATCTTCTCATCTCTAAGTCAAACTTAAGGTAGTAACCTTGATTGATGGAATAGTAATTTCCACTTGCTGGGATCGTCATCTTTTCATGACTGAGGCAGAATTCTCCTATGCTTGGGTCGAGTGTAAATCCGTTGACACCTCTACCTGTAGTGTAGACAAGTATGGTTGAAGTCCCATATAGAACATATCCAGAAGCGACTAAGTCGGTTCCTTTCTGAATGAAATCTTCCTTGGTTACGTCCCCATCTGTAGAGGATATTCTACGGTAAATACCGAATATGGTTCCGACAGAAACATTGACATCAATGTTAGAAGACCCATCTAGAGGGTCCATTACGACAATATATTCTGCCGCTTTCGCTTCTTTACTGGGAAGGGAGATGTGGTGTTCCAGTTCCTCAGATGCTATGCCACAACATTCTCCGGAATAAGATAGGCATTCTATCATCTTTTCATTGGCATAAATATCCAGTTTCTGGACTTCGTCACCACTGTTATTGGTAGCACCATCTTCTTTTCCTAGGATATTACTTAACCCTGCTTTATTGACTTCTCTATTGACAATCTTAGCGGCAATTCCGATGTCTCTTAAAATACGACTTAATTGACCAGTTGCATCGCTGTATTTTTTTTCAGACGATAGAATGAACTCGTCTAGGGTAGTAATTTTGTTCATTAGAGATGTTGATTTGGTTAGTTGTTACAAAGGTAAGGAAACTAGGAGTTTTGTGTGACTTTACACGCGGTATATAGT
>CAZFJO010000044.1:13071-17761 GCA_964518915.1 uncultured Saprospiraceae bacterium | reverse complement strand
TAGACGTAACGTTAGAAGCAGGAGAAGACGATGAGAACAACAACTTCGTAGAAGAATTGAATCTTGCTGATCTTTCATTGATCAAGTCAGTAGATATCGCTCGACCTCAAGTAGGGGAAAGAGTTACATTTACGATTACAGTGTCTAATGATGGACCAGACGATGCTACCGGTGTTGCTGTTTCAGATACTATTCCTTCTGGATATATTAATATAGATGATGTAGATAATGGAGGAGTTAATAATGTAGGAGTCTTAGAGTGGACTTCATTAGAAATTGCTGATGGAGAAAGCATTGATTTAACATTCACTGCAGAGGTGATCGCTCCAGCAGAAGGAGTAGATTATCAGAACATAGCACAAGTAGATGCTGCAGACCAGAGCGATCCAGACTCTGATCCAGGAAATCCTGGTGACACAGATGGTGATGGAGTTGTAGGGCCTCTCGACGATGATGGTAGCCTAGATCCAGATGATGAAGATGACGGAGATGATGCTTCAGTTGAGCCACAAGTTGCTGACTTAAGTCTAGTGAAGACAGTAAGTAATGAAACTCCTAATGTAGGAGAAGAAATTACATTTACCATTACAGTAAGCAATGCCGGACCTAATGATGCAACAGGAGTTGCAGTAAGCGATACAGTCCCTAGTGGATATAGCGCTGTTGCAAATGCAGATAACGGTGGAGACATTAATGGTAATCTAGTTACTTGGACTGATTTAGTGGTACCAGCAGGTGGAGAAGTGATTATGACCTTTACAGCAGAGGTAGTTGCACCTGGTGAAGGAGTAGAATATCAGAACATAGCACAAGTAGATGCTTCTGATCAATATGATCCAGATTCAGAGCCAGGAAATCCAGGTGATACGGATGGTGATGGCGATGTAGGACCGCTTGATGATGATGGCAGTATAGATCCTGATGATGAAGATGATGGTGATGATGCTTCAGTCGATCCTCAGATTGCGGATTTGAGCTTAATAAAAACTGTAAGTACGGACTATGCTTTAGTAGGGCAAGAAATTACATTTACGATTACAGTAAGTAATGATGGACCTAATGATGCAACAGGAGTTGCAGTCAGTGATACAGTCCCTAGTGGATACACTGCTGTAGCTAATGCTGATAATGATGGTGATATAAATGGTAACCTAGTTACATGGTCTGATTTAACTATACCGGCAGGTGGCGAAGTAACTCTGACGTTTACGGCAGAAGTAGTTGCGCCAGGTGAAGGTATAGATTATCAGAATATCGCACAAGTAGATGCTTCTGATCAATATGATCCAGATTCAGAGCCAGGCAATCCAGGTGATACAGATGGCGATGGAGATGTAGGACCGCTTGATGACGATGGTAGTATAGATCCTGATGATGAAGATGATGGAGATGATGCTACAATAGAACCACAGCTTCCAGGTATTGTCATTGAAAAGGCAACAAATGGAGAAGATGCTGACGAAACACCTGGTGTATTTATTCCATTCCAAAATGGACTGACACCACCAGATGTAACATGGACATATGTTGTTACCAATACAGGAAACACTGACCTTGAAAATGTAGTCGTTACAGATGATATTGAAGGCGAAGTATGTGTTATTCCTTTCATAGCTGCGGGTGAATCTGAAAGTTGTGAGTTTGTAGGAGTGACAACTTCTGGACAATACACTAACATGGGTACTGCTACGGGACAACCTATAGATCCTGATGGACAACCACTAGGAGATCCGATTATGGATGACGATCCTTCTAACTATTTTGGTCTGAGGTTTAATATTGAGAAAGTTGCAGATAAAGACACGATCTGCGCAGGAGAGGAAGTTCAGTATGAAGTAGCTATTCGGATTTTTGATGCTCCTCCAGGTATTGAGTTTAGGAACTTAAGGTTCTATGACGATGTACTTGATCGTACGATTACACCTGCAGACAGTATTGAATTCATGTTGGAAGGAGATACGAATGGTGATGGTATTCTTCAGATTGGTGAAGGAGCGACTTCAGGTGATACACTTGCACAATGGGTATTTAAGTATGCTCTAACTTTAGATGAAACGACTACGAACTCGGTCATGGATACCTTTGAAATATGGTTCGATGATGGAATGTTTGAATTCCCAATCGATACAGCTATGGGTGCAGATACTGTTACCGTTGTTGTAGACGAGGCTAAATGTGCTAAGATTGGTGATCAAGTATGGGAGGATGCTAATGCAAATGGACTTCTTGATCCGAGTGAAGATGGAATTAATGGAGTTACCGTTAATCTATATGAAGACACTGATATGAATGGTGCTCCAGATGGAGATGCTATAGCAACGACTGTTACAGATATGGATAACGGTGAAGCTGGATTCTATCAATTCACTGGATTGATTCCAGGTAAATATGTAGTTGAGTTCATACCAATTGATGGTTATGTTCTTACATCTACGGATGCTTCTGGAATGAGCGGAGATGGAGATGCAGATGCAGCAGATGATTCTGATGCCAATGAAGATACTGGATTCTCTCATTCAATAGAACTTGTTACAAGTGAGTGTGAAGAGAAGGTGGATGCAGGTATTGTAGGTCTATTATCATTAGGAAATATGGTATGGCTTGACAATGATAACAACGGTATGATGGATGATGGAGAACTGGGAATAGATGGAGTTACCATGACACTGTGGATAGATGAGAATAACGATGACGTTCCAGATGTCAATACAGGAATGACTGATGTCACTGCTAACAATGGTAAGTACTTATTCGAAGGATTAGCACCAGGTAATTATATCGTACAAGTTGGACCTGAAAACTTTGAAGCAGGAGCAATACTTGAAGGCTTCTCTACAAGTACAGGTAATGATCCTGTGACGGACGCAGACGATGATATCAATAACGATGATGATGGATATGATCCAGGAATCGAAATAGGAATCATCAGTACAGCAGTAACATTGACTTCTGGAGAAGAGCCTAATAATGATGGTGACGATGATAGAAACAGCAACCTTAGCGTTGATTTCTCATTCTTCGAATCTGTAAGTATAGGAGATTACGTGTGGAATGATGAAGATGGTGATGGAGTTCAAGACGATGAAGAAGAAGGCATCAACGACGTAGTTGTAAACCTATATAACACAGATGATGAATTAGTAGGAACAATGATGACAATGCAGAATCCAAATAATGCAGAGGAGCAAGGATACTACTTCTTCGAAAATCTTCCTCCAGGTGATTATTATGTAGAATTTATAACTCCTATTGGCTTTATTCCTACTCAGCAGGATGATCCTGCAGGTGATGATGTAGACAGTGATGTAGATGGTTCTAATGGACCTAATACGACACCTACGTATACGCTGAATCCTGGGGACATTAATCCGACTGTAGATGCAGGATATTCTAGGCCAGCAATGATCGGAGACTTCGTATGGCTGGATTCAGGAGATGTTCCTAACGTACAGGATGATAATGATTCAGGACTTAACGGAGTTGTAGTCAAGTTGTTTAAGGATGGCGTTAACATTGCAGAGACAATAACAGGGCCTCTTCCAGAGAATCATCCTGACTTCGAAGAGGGACAACCACTACCTAATGGTTACTACTTATTTGATAATCTTGCACCAGGAAACTACAGTGTAATGTTTGTACAACCTTCAGCAGAATTCTCATATGTAGTACCTAATTCTGGGGGTGATGACAACACAGATAGTGATGTTGTAGATATATTCAATCAGATGACGCTTGCATTTGCGGTGAATCCAGCAGATACACTATTGGATATAGATGCAGGATTTACTTCTGCAACGGTTCCGGTTGAATTCTTATCATTCTCAGGTGAGTGGAACGAAGAAAGCGACGTCAACGAGTTGACATGGAGTACAGCAACAGAAGTTAATAATGAATATTTCGTAATAGAAAGATCAGTTAATGGAGGAGTATTCACAGATGTGGGTACTGTTCAAGGAGCGGGTAATTCTACTCAAGTATTGACTTATGACTTCGATGATGAGGATATTTCTCAGAATGGTGATTATGCTTATAGAATCAGACAAGTTGATTACGATGGAGCTTATGATTATTCTAAGACCATAGTGATCAGAGTCCAGAGAGATATTCTAATGGATGCAAGTGTCTATCCTAATCCGGCATCACAGTTCTTGACAATAGATCTGCAAGCAGGAGTGAGATCCGATGTCACTGTACATCTATTAGATGTTGAAGGAAGATTGATTAAATCTAACCTAATTGAGGCGCAAGAGATTGACGGTAAGGAGAAGTTTAGAGTTAATATCACGGATATTGAAGCAGGTACTTATATACTTCGAGTATCAATCGGAGCTAAAGTATTCAGCCATAAAGTACTATTTATTGGAAGATAGTAAGAGATTGTAATCAATAGCTGCCAAGTTCTGTGAACTTGGTAGCTTATTGATTGTTTAAGTAAGACAGTTTCATTCTCAATGTGTGGGAAGCTTCATTCTGTGAAGTTTCCCCCTTTTTATTTTAGCTAAATGCAAATGAATTCATCCACAACAAAATTGATTTATTTATATATATTCCTCTTACATATATAATATGAGTGGTTTTTAATACTTTTGCTATTTAAACAAATGCGAAAACCAGTATAAATGGCTGTTGATGTTATTTTAGGCCTCCAATGGGGAGATGAAGGAAAAGGAAAAATCGTAGATTATCTCGC
>CAZFJO010000044.1:10141-12971 GCA_964518915.1 uncultured Saprospiraceae bacterium | reverse complement strand
AATGATGCCATCAACGAAGGAAAGCGGGTCTTAGCAGAAGGAGCACAAGGTTCTATGCTTGATATAGATTTTGGGACATATCCATTCGTCACTTCTTCTAATACAGTTACTGCAGGAGTATGCAATGGACTAGGGATTGCACCTTCTAAAGTCGGTAAAGTATACGGAATTGCTAAAGCTTATTGCACTCGAGTGGGTAGCGGACCATTCCTTACTGAATTGCACGATGATGTAGGAGAAAAAATGCGGAAGATAGGAATGGAATTCGGAGCTACAACAGGAAGGCCTAGAAGATGTGGATGGATAGATATTCCACAACTAAAATATACCTGTATGATCAATGGAGTAACAGATATTGTTATTACTAAACTTGATGTACTCGATGAATTCGAAGAAATAAAGTACTGTGAAAATTATGATATCGATGGCAAGTTGTCAGACCGTCTACCATTCGATATAACCCATGCAGGAATAAATCCTACCTATACAGCATACGAAGGATGGCACTCAAGCCTAGATGATGTAGTAACTTATGACCAGTTGCCAGCCAAGGCCAGTGGTTATGTAGATACTTTACAGCAAGCCATAGGCGTAAAAATTTCCATGGTCTCAACTGGACCAGAAAGAAGAAAAATACTACATAAGTAGGGTAGAGGTAAGATTAATTATTGAACTTTAGTTGATGTTTTAATCCCTGTTACTAGATATTGATAGTCTAGTCTTTCTTCATTGATTGTAACCTGGCTAAACCCTGCTTCAATGAGATATCTCTCTATATCTATTGCAGAAACTCGGTCAGCCAGTGGAGGCGCATCGATTTCGATATACTTCTTTTTAAAGTCTACAATGACGACTTGTCCATCATCACTGAGTACTTCTTGCAATAGAGACAAGTATTCTATAGGCTTATTGATGTAACCTATGGTATTGATAATAACAGCCACATCAGCTTCTCCATTCGATAACATGGGATCTTCTGGCTTAACCATTCTTGTTTCTATCTTTTCTTTTAGATGAGATGGCAGATTAGATCGGAACGTTTCTATCAGAGAAATCATATCAGGATCAATATCAGCAGCGATAACCTTCTTAGCGTCGAATGCCAACCTGAAAGTAAAATAACCTGTTCCAGCACCTATATCAATTACTGTCTTGTCGCTTATATTGCCCATGGATTCTATCACAAGCTCAGGCTTCTGCCAGGAATCCCTTCCCGTATTTCTTTCTTTGTAGGTAGAGGATATATTGTTATTCGGAGATGTAGAACTTACCTCGCTACCTCCACAACTGATGGTATATATTGTTACAAGTAGAAGGATAATTAACTGATATGGTTTTATCATGAGGATTGCTTTACCCCTCCAAATATACTGTATCTAATATATCTTCCACTAATTTTCTAATAACAGCTGGTTTTTCTCGATGATGGTTACTTATGATAGTGATGGAATAACTCTTTCCAGACTTGCACCTAATTATTCCAGTATAGCTGAGGACTTTCTCTATATACCCAGATTTCAACCATGCTTTACCTTCTGATGGTCTGCCTTTTAGTAATCTTCTGACAGTTCCCTGATGCGATGCTCTGGGAATAAGTGACTTAGTAAATTCATCACCCCATGTCCTATAATAATGATTAAGAAACTTAGTGAAAAATCTAGGCGTAAGTACATTTCTAGAAGAAAGACCACTTCCATCTACCATGATGATTTCTGTTGTATCCAGTGTATGATTTCTTAGATTAGCGTAAAGCTTTTTAAGGCTTTCATCCCTTGCGGATTTTTGTGAGATACCCTTGAGAAAAGCTTCACAATATAGATTTATGCTTTTTTCATTAGCCTTCCTGACTAGATCGACCAGTTTAGGAGATTTTATACTTAAGATTCTATCTCCTTTTATATCCCATTCAGTTGTATAATGAATCCCTTGACATTCGATATTGTGGTTTTTACTCAACATTTGCTTTAAGCGAGAAGCCCACACTTGCCATGGTCGGGACATAGCTCCTTTTATATTAAAGGATCCTGCTCCGGCTGGAATTGTACCTCTTATGATTTTATGATCCGTATTGTCGCCTCCATAGATATAGGCCTGATCTCCGGTTTTAGGTCCGTCTATCGTTATGTGAGATTCTACCGACATATCGGGGACCTCTGGATGAATTCCCGCTACGCTAGAATGACTATTTATTCCCTTAGATCGATCTAACTTTAGGGTATAATAATTTTCTCTGTAATTAATGTTGTATGCTCCCGCACCATAATAATTGCCTACATCATTCCATGGCCACCCTGGGAGGATTCCTTCAGAATCTGATTGAGCACCTACCATGATTATTTCTCCATCTATACACCTTACACCTGATTTAAAAATAGCTTCCGTAATTTTTCTGTCTAAATCATCTATATGGGGGAAACCTGGAAAGCGATCACTCCCTAAACTAGGATCGCCATTGCCATTAATGACAATATTTCCTTCCAAAGTTCCGTCTGTGAGTATCTTACCTGTTAAGTAAACTTCTGTGTCATAAGTGAAGTTCTTTCCTAGAATATCAAGCGCACTAAAAGTAGTGATTAGCTTAAGACTAGAAGCGGGAATAAAAAAATGATCACTGTTTAATTGATAAATTTCTTGATCCGAAGAAACATCCCTTATGCTTATGCCTATATCTTGTGACCGTCTACTTGCTTGTTGAATCAGTTCATTGATGCTGGTTTCTAAGGTCTGGGCATCTACGTGAAATAAAATACTGTAAGTTAGAATACTAGTCCAGATCCATTTCATCATAATCATAAGCTATATGAAACAAAGCGTCGCCATGATTGACCAC
>CAZFJO010000044.1:6865-10041 GCA_964518915.1 uncultured Saprospiraceae bacterium | reverse complement strand
CGTTCTATGCCTTCTCTAGCTTCTCTTATCGAAAATCCATCAAGCCGCACCGATTCTCCCCCTTCAAATACAATGACCGGAATTCCGAGATCGTAAGTAATCCTTCGGAATGAATTTCTGATCATGGGCTTTTCTATAATGAAGGGAGCACGAAAAGCTCTCGCTATTGCTGCCGCTTGTACATCTCTAGAGGTAAACCTTACTTGTGGATAATTGTATCTACTAGCTCCTCCCGTATGACAATCAATGGCAAAATCAACGTGCGGTAAAAACTTCTTGGTAATTACGCGAGCAACCCGAGAGGCAAGCGACCCTTTCGATGTTCCTGGAAAACTTCGATTTACATCTTTTCCATCTGGGACGTCTCTGCTGAAATTAATAAACCCAAATACGTTGAGCAATGGAATAATTATCACGCTTCCTTTCGTAAGCTTGTCTACTGCGCCTGAAGTAATAACTCTTCTCAAGGTTTCTACTCCGTTAATCTCATCGCCATGAACTCCCCCTAATAATAGTAAAGTAGGTCCAGGATTCTTGCTCCTATATATGTGGGCCGTTATAAATATTCTAGTGTCGGAGGGTAAGCGTCCTACACCGATGCGTACAGTAGATTGCTCACCAAGCGCTACCGTATGATTGTCTATGGTTATGTCTTCTTTCCATGCTTCTTCGCTTCTTCTTCCCTTTATTTCCATGGATTATTTTTTTTCTTAGTTGCGAAGTCTATGATCTTTCCAGCAATGTCATTTCCAGTGGTGGTTTCTATGCCTTCTAGCCCAGGAGACGCATTGACCTCTAAGATGAGAGGACCTCTTTCGGATTGCAACATATCCACGCCCGCTATATTTAATCCCAGAATTTTAGTTGCCTTAATCGCTATTTTTGCTTCAAGCTCAGTAAGGCTGACTACGGAAGAAGATGCACCTCTATGAAGATTAGATCTGAATTCTCCTTCTTTAGCTTGTCTCTTCATTACACCGACGATCTCGTCTCCGACGATAAAAACCCGGATGTCTGCACCCTTGGCTTCTTCTATGTACTCTTGTAGCATGATTTTCTGCTTGGCTTTATAAAAAGCCTCCATTATTGATTCTGCGTTGGACTTACTTTCTGCAAGAATGACACCTAGACCATGCGTACCATTGATTAATTTTATTATGGCAGGTAAATCACCGATGCGATCAAGCATCTCATTGATAGAAAAATAATTATTAGAAACAAGAGACTTGGGTACACCTAACCCTTCTGCTGCCAGCAGTTGTAGACAACTTAATTTATCCCTAGCTCTCAGAAGAGGTTCAGCATTAAGGGTAGAAGTTACACCCATGGACTCAAATTGTCTTATCACGGATGCACCATAACTGGTTGCAGAAGACCCTATCCTAGGAATGATAACATCTATGTTCTTAATAAGCTGACCTTGATAGAAAACTTGTGGCTTTCCTGTTTCAATGCTTATGTCGCATTGCATATGATCAAGGACTCTTACATAGTGTTGTTTTCTACGACCTGCTCTTACTAAACTAGCGGTGCTGTAGAGAGAGGGGTTTCGAGACAGTATGGCAATGTTCATAATTACACGTTTCTTATCTTTGTCGACGTAGTTGCAATATATCCAATCAAGAATAATTTTTTCAATCAGAGCACTTATTTTATTGTCATTAAGCTTTTCTATGTCAGAATCACCATGTCATACAATTGTTGTATGTTTATTCATATAACAAAAAATAGATATGTCCCAGATAGTAAAAAATGACAAGCGTACCATCAATGGATGGGCTATATTTGACTGGGCTAATTCAGCATACGCCTTGGTTATTTCTACGGCAATTTTTCCCGTATACTTTATTGAATATACTTCGCCACAAGTAGAAATACTGGGATTTACCACCTCTAATACAGCATTGTATTCTTTTTCCGTAGCGGCCGCTTATGTTCTTATTGCGATTTTATCGCCTTTATTATCAGGTATTGCTGATTATAGTGGAAGAAAAAAGATATTTCTAAAATTGTTCACTGTACTAGGTTCCCTGTCTTGTATGTGTCTTTATTTTTTCCAAGGCCCAGAGGATATGTGGATCGGTACGATATGTTTTGTGTTGGCCACGCTAGGCTTCGCAGGAGGGATCGTATTTTACAATGCATATCTTCCTACAATTGTCACTGAAGATAGGTACGATCAAGTAAGTGCTAAGGGTTTTGCTTATGGTTATGTAGGCAGCGTTATCCTTCTTGTTATTATTCTTGTGATGATTCAGAAACCAGCTATGTTTGGCATAAGTGATCCGCAGTATCCGGCGCGATTGGGATTTCTTATGGTCGGAATATGGTGGCTTGGATTCGCACAGATTACCTTCAAGAGATTGCCTGATGATTCATCAACCCCGCTAGGTCCAGAATCATTTAAAAAGGGTTTTCAAGAAATATGGAAGGTGTTTAAGCGATTGACAGGGCAACCCGCATTAAAAAGATTTTTACTTGCTTTTTTCTGTTACAGCGCAGGAGTACAGACGATCATATATGTTGCTACCGTTTTCGCTAAAACGGAATTGAATTTCGAGTCGTCCGAACTTATTCTTCTGGTGTTGATTCTTCAGCTGGTTGCCATAGGAGGGGCGTATCTATTCGCATGGGTATCTAAGATTTATTCTAATAAGTTGTCTCTGATTATTATGTTACTTATCTGGATAACTATCTGCCTTGGGTCATATTTCACACAAGGTAAAATGATGTTTTATGGTCTATCAGCTATGGTGGGCTTGGTTATGGGAGGTATCCAGTCATTATCTCGTTCTACATATTCTAAGATGCTTGAAGATAAGGATAACGACGTCACCTCATATTTTAGCTTTTATGACGTTCTGTATAAAACTGCAATAGTTGCAGGTACGTTTTTGTTTGCCCTGGTAGATTCTATAACGGGAGATATGCGGAACTCGATCCTTGTGTTAACCGTCTTTTTCGTTGCGGGAATGCTGATACTATTAAGTATCAAGAAAGAAGATATGGCGTAAGAAATTAAGTTCTATTCTTGATATTCGAAACACCCTATATCGGGCGTTAAGGCATCTCGCTGGTTACCTACTATATCAGTCGTGATTTCAAGAATAGGTGTCGCTTTCTGTTCTGCAATAGAGGCACTATCTAGTGCATACATATTTTCATTAAGGTCTAGG
>CAZFJO010000044.1:1684-6765 GCA_964518915.1 uncultured Saprospiraceae bacterium | reverse complement strand
CAGTGGGTAAATTCATATTTTCCGCCATAGGTAGTCTGTACCGCGCTTCCTCCGTTGTTATAGAAGAGGCAGTTAGTAGCTGAAACCTCTGCTTGTATGCCGATTAATCCCGATGCAGCGGAATTGTAGATCTGGACGGCATCCATCTCCAGTACGGCAGCCGAATCCACGCGGACACCTACAATTGAGTTTTTAACAATAGTATGACTCAGACGGTTGTTCTTACTGCCTGGAAGAAAACGTATTCCTGACCATTGTCCTCTTACATCAGAAAATCCAGATTCTAGACGATCTCCTTGAAATATAACTGGTTGACTAGAAGTTCCTTGTGTAACTAAATTACCATTTTCTAGAAAGATGAGAATGCCATCATTGTAAGAAATATTCTCAGTAGCAACGAATCCGCCATGCACATAAATTTCCGTGCCTTCTGGAAGGACCAGTGTGCAACTGTCTATGGCAAGTACACCATAGATAACGTATGGTTTTTCATCATCCCATACCACTTCATTTAGGTCGCATGAGAGTAGATTTATCGTTCGTCCAGCTTCCCGACTAGGGAAGTAGTTGGCATTCTGTCCCCAGGCTTCTAAGTAGACGATGTCTTCGCGCTCTCCAGTGTTAATTATTAACTGTTTCTCCAGAATGTAAGGGCTTATAGAAAGAGGCTGATCAGGGTCTACCGTAACTTCTAGAAAAATATAGATACTGTCTTCTGGTTGTATAACGACATCTGTAACTTCTACCCCACGTTCCCCATCTACATTCATCCTGAAAAAATCTCCATTATCATTCAATTTAATGGAAGGAATAACAACAGCCTCAGCACGTGTATTATAGACCTTTACACTTCTGGTTGCGGATCCTATTGATGTAAATACCGTGTCAAATCTCAACGTATCGAGACTATAACTGAGTTCGAAGTCTGTCCCAGAATAAGGTTCTTCTCTGCTACAAGAAGAGATAAGTAACATTCCTATAAGTAGAATAAGCGCATAGAATAGACACTGTTTATCCATAGTTTCTTTAACGTCAAGGCACATTCTTAGATTGCATTGTACCTGTTATTACAGCAATATTGGTAGTTAAGTAGGTGTTTCCTACGATAATCAAGATATTCCTTCTTGAATGTCCTTTTTAAAACACAATAATCGACCAAATGTACTACTTTTGTTGTTTAATTGAGTAATTGCGATGCATGGTAGAATCGAAGGCCATTATTGATGTTATCATCCCTGCGTATAATGAAGAACAATCCATAGGGAAGGTGATTGCTGAGATTCCTTCGGATCTTGTAAGACACATCATTGTATGTAACAACGGAAGTTCTGACCGAACACCGCAAGTAGCCTTGGATGCAGGTGCTATTGTTGTAGATCAACCGGTTTCCGGTTATGGGAATGCCTGCTTAAAAGGAATGGAATATGTTGCTAATAATAGCCCCCTTCCTGATATTGTAGTTTTTCTAGATGGAGATTATTCAGATTATCCAGAAGAAATGAGATTGTTGATCCAGCCGATTATAGAGGATGATTATGATCTTGTTATAGGTTCTCGAGCTACTGGTAATCTTGAGAAAGGTTCGATGATGCCTCAGCAGGTATTCGGAAATTGGTTAGCAACTACGTTGATTAAAGTTTTTTATAATTATCGATTTACTGATTTAGGCCCGTTTCGAGCCATTCGTTATGACAAGCTGCTTGAAATTAATATGCAGGACAGAGATTTTGGATGGACCGTAGAAATGCAAGTGAAAGCAGCTAAGTTGAAATTAAAGTGCACAGAAGTGGCAGTTAATTATCGAAAAAGAATCGGTAAATCTAAGGTCTCAGGTACGATAAAAGGTACCATTATGGCCGGGCACAAAATTCTGTGGACAATTTTTAAATTGATTTAGATATTCGACATTTGAGTAAGCGTTAAAAGCATGGAGATAATAGGTTATATACTGGTAGGAATATATGTGGTATCACTCACATACATTACCTTATTCTGCCTCATGCAGTTCGCGTTGTTGTATCATTATAATAAGCATAGATCTACCTTTAAAGCTAAAGAACCTCTGAATGGAGAACCCATCGAGGATTTCCCATATGTGACTATCCAGTTGCCCATGTACAACGAACAATATGTGGTAGAGCGGTTGATAGATTGTATTGCAGAAATGGATTACCCTAAGGAGCGATACGAAATTCATGTAGTGGATGATTCTACTGATGTGACTCAGCAACTGGCTATGAAAAAAGTCGAAGAGTATGCATCTAAAGGATATAATATTGAATATATACATAGGGTCGATAGGACTGGATTTAAAGCAGGTGCTTTAAAAGAAGCTATGCCTATGGCCAACGGAGATTTTATTGCCATATTCGATGCGGACTTCTTACCGACTAAAGACTTCTTACGTAAGGTTATGCCTTATTTTGAAGACGATAAGGTAGGCGTTGTGCAGACCAGATGGGAACACATCAATGAAGACTATTCTCTTCTTACAAGATTGCAAGCATTTCAGCTTAATGTCCACTTCACTGTGGAACAGAAAGGACGTGATGCAGCGAATTATATGTTGCAATTCAATGGAACAGCCGGTGTATGGAGAAAAGAAACCATAGAGGATGCTGGTGGATGGGAAGCAGATACGCTTACAGAAGATTTAGACTTGAGTTATCGAGCACAATTAAAGGGTTGGAAAATTGCCTTCCGTGAAGATATTGGTTCGCCTGCTGAGCTTCCTGCCGAAATGAATAGCCTGAAATCTCAGCAGTTCAGATGGATGAAAGGAGGTGCCGAAAACGCTAGAAAATTACTGCCGGCAGTCTGGAAGTCAAGCCTTAAGCCCATCCAGAAATTTCATGCCACGATGCACTTGTTGTCAAGTACTGTATTCTTATTTGTTTTCCTCATAGGAATTTTTAGCGTGCCGATTGTCTATTACCTTAATCCTCTAGGAATAGAGAAATCTTACTTAAGTATTTTCTTGATATCACTACTGAGTATAATCGTTGTATACTTTTATGCTAACATGCACCTAGCTGATGACGATGAATCGACTGTAAAGACATTTTTTAAGATGCTTTTCCTATTTCCTATCTTTTTATCTCTAAGTATGGGACTATCCCTCCATAATTCGATTGCAGTAATTCAAGGGTATAGAGGGAAAAAATCTGCATTCATCCGAACACCTAAGTTTAATATAAAATCTCTATCTGATTCACTCTCGCAGAGGGAATATATGATTAAGAAACTGTCTCCTATTACCATTACGGAAGGGTTGCTAGCCATCTACTTTTTAGGAGGTCTTATTCTAGGCGTATATATGGAAGAAGGGGCTTTCTTTTTCCTACATGCATTTTTACTTTTTGGGTATAGCACGATATTCTTTTTCTCTGTTAAGCACTCAATGATTAAGTAATATTGGACTTTAAAACTGTAGCATCGGCTATTGCTTTATTTCTGGGTACGTACTTCCTAGGTTACCATGTGCAACAATCGGATTTTACCGAAATAGTAGTAGGGTTTTCGGTGATGATGGCTGGGTACCTTCTTTTATTGAAATCAGATTCAAGGATAGCAGTCTTGATAGGTGTATCCATCATGGCTAGAGTAATTCTTCTGCCTTCTTTTCCTTTTATGTCTGATGATGTCTATAGGTTCTTGTGGGATGCTAAGTTGATGTCTAGTGGTTATAGCCCATATACCATGACTCCTGCTGAATTTCAGCATATAGACTTAAGTTATACTGATCTTTTTTCGCAGTTGAACTCTCCTAATTATTATTCTGTCTATCCACCACTGAGTCAAGGAATTTTCTATGTATCTACTCAGATAGGCAACGACGTTTATGGGATGACGATGGTGCTTAAGGTGATCTACTTGACGATAGAAATTGTAGGCATGTACTTCAGTGTCAAGTTACTCAAGAACCTTAATCTGGACCCTAGGCTAGCTGCGTTATATTACCTGAATCCCCTGGTTATTGTAGAAGGCATAGGGAATTTACATATTGAAATTCTTGTTTCGACAAGCCTGGGCATGACCCTTTATTATTTATACCAGCATCATTATGTGCGAGCGGGGTTTGCTTTTGCGGGCGGAATAGCGGTAAAAGTTGTTCCTCTTCTCATCGCACCTATCCTTGCTTTCTTACCTTGGAATAAGAGAAAAATAAAATTTATAGGGGTTACGGCTCTTGTCTCAATACTCACTTTTTCTCCCTTGCTTTATGCGATGGAAATCAGTCAATTCAGTCAGAGTTTGGATCTATATTTTAGAAAATTTGAGTTTAACGGGAGTCTCTATTACGTCTTAAGATATCTAGGATACCAGTGGGAAGGTTATAATTTAATCGCTTTCATAGGACCTGGATTAAGTGTTTTAATTGTTGCACTTGTTGCTGGCCTTGTTTATGCTCGTAGGCAAATGTCTGGTTCATTTTCGAAACAGGTTATTCTCCCTTGCTTTCTTGCATGGGTAGCTTATCTTCTGTTTTCTACAACGATCCATCCATGGTACATCATTCCTGTATTATACTTGAGTATATTTACTCAATTTAGGTTTCCAGTATTATGGTCTTTCCTGATTATACTTACTTATATAAATTACAGTTATCAACCCTACTTCGAAAATCTCTGGGTAGTATCCTTAGAATACTTGTTGCTTATAAGTGTGATGATTTATGAAGGTATATTTAAAAAAGAAACATGGCGTGTTAGTTCTCCCTCGTAATATTATGGACACCACTTGATGATTTTTATATTCATGTAAAATTCCCGTTTATGACAAGCACATGGATTAGGTTACTGATGAAAAAACTTCCTTTACTGTTTCTATTATTTTCTGTACTGGCCGTCGAAGGACAGGAAATCGGCCTCCAATTATACAGTGTGCGTCACCAGAGTGATGAAGATTTAGAAGGCACACTTCAGAGAGTAGGTGAGATGGGCATACACTATGTAGAGGGTGGGGGATTCGGAACATATGGCCTGAAGAATGATGCCTTTAATAAATTGCTTGCTGTAAACAAATTGAACATGGTGAGTGTAGGAGCATCATTCGATGAGTTGAGGGATTCCTTAGATAAG
>CAZFJO010000044.1:0-1584 GCA_964518915.1 uncultured Saprospiraceae bacterium | reverse complement strand
TTTATCTTAATTATGGTCATTAACTTATTATTAGTACTCCCATAAGTCATGCTCAAAGTTAAATAGCTCTTGCTTAATCTTTTCAGACTGTAGCAATCGATCTACACCGGCACCATCGTATCCGTCATACATCATCTTAAGGGTCATATCGTTGACGTTAGATTTCTTGTAGATAAAACTAGAAAAGAATCTTGCGTCGAAAAGATCTGCCCACGTCATAGGTGCGATGTCATTATTCTCGTTGAAGACGCGGTACTTAGATAAGTGCTCTCTTGCTTCAGGAAAATAAATCCAGAATAATGGTAAAGTATATTTTACTTCTCCGGTAAGATCATCAAGAAAATCTTTTTCAGGTGCAACACCAAGAATTCTGACTTTCATGGTTGATGATTCTTCATCGAAGAACCAGATCTCCTTTACTCTATATCTATTGATGTCTTCCCAGTTGATGTCATCTCTGACCACTTTCACTTTTTCTATGTACTCGTCATAGTCGAAGTAAGTCGTTGTATCTACTGAGTATAATATTCCATCAAGGTCTTCTGGAGAAAGGATCGTCGTGAATTTTTCATCTGAAAACAATGCGATGTCTCCGTTTTCTGCCAGTTCTCTGAATATGTTGAAAAGAGGCTTGTCTGGATATCTGAACCCTTGATTGAGTTTTTCTCTCGTATCTATGGTTCTCCATACACGCTTTTCCCAAGCAATATCTGCTTCTCTTACAGGCTCATACGGAAGTATTCTGTTCTCGATGATGAGTCTCTTTTTTACAATACCATCCACATATATATCCTCAGCTGGAACGCTAGATTCCGTGATGACACTGATCCCTTGTTGTTCTTGCTCTGCTTGAGCCGGCAAGTTCTGAGCGGATGCTGACAGGGAGAATATTCCCATCATCAGCAGTAAACTTACATTTCTTACGAAGACTTTCATTGTTTAGCTATTTATACGTTTATTCTAATGAATAAAATTATTTAATTCTATATGCTAGTGTACCTAGGTTTCTTGCAGCAGCATCGCCTGGGCACTTACACTTTATTTCTTCAAAATAGTAGATGTCACCAGGAGTAGCTTTTCCGATTATTCCTTGTGCATCGGGAGCGAATCTTCCACCTCTATGTCCTCTTACTACTTCTGGATCTGTTCTTTTAGGAACACGGATCATGTTGAAGCTGGTAATTGTACATTTAGCATCAAAATCGAAGCCATCTAATTTAGGGAGAATACCTTGTTGAGCTTTGAAAGACCCACTACCGAGTGTTCCTCCTTTCTGTCCACCTAGTGTAGGTGTAGGATCAGGAATTCTCTTCACACGGAAATCTTTGCTAGCAGTCAGGCCATCCGCAGATACATTGATCTTAGCGAATTCTCCTTTTCTAGTCTGTGTTTTCACATTGACAGTATACGTACCATCACTGTTTCTATTAATGGTTCCACCACCTGGGCCAGACATGGATACGTTCATCTTATTAGAAGATACACCTGCAGCAGATACTTCTACTGGATTCGGTACACCTATATAGAACACGTTCATTTTAGTTGGAGAGATCGCTACAGATCTTTCTCCTACCTCATACTCAA
>CAZFJO010000043.1:5942-17873 GCA_964518915.1 uncultured Saprospiraceae bacterium | reverse complement strand
TTCAACAATGGAGACGATACGGTTAGTCCTCATACAACTTCTATAACAGTACGGTTTTCCAGGCCTATGTCTACTCGGTTTATTAATCATAAAATAGGACCTTTAGGAATAGAGAATCTGTTACCTGTTCAAGGAAGAAGCTGGTCAGATGATCAGTTAGAATTAACATATCAAGTGGAATTGCTACCTAATAAACGATATCAGATAATTATAGATAATGAATTCAGATCTATCGATGGACCACATCTAGAAAAATACTTGCTTGATTTTAAAACATCCTCCTGATATCCTACTGCAGGAGCACATAACTTAATTTATGAGCTCCTGTAGTTCATAGTCTAGAATTACATATCAGCACTCGACCCTAGAGTCACCTCTATTTCTTGCACTTCTTGTTCCCTTATTACAGATAGGCTTATGGTGGTACCCGCGCTATATTCTTCCAGCGCAAGGATGAGATCATAATTGGTTTTAACTTTCTTATCATTAATAGCAATTATTACATCTCCCTTAATAAACCGTCCATACTGATCGCGTCTCATTCCTTTAAGGCCTGCTCTATCAGCAGCTTTTCCAGGGGTAACTTTTTCGATCTCGATACCTTCTTCTGAATTCTGTGGGGACATCTCTATTCCCAGCATCGGTCGACGAACTTCGCCATACTTTATAAGATCAGGTACAACCCACTTCACGACATCAACGGGCACAGAGAATCCTATTCCAGCGTATGATCCTGAGGTAGAATAAATGGCTGTATTTACCCCGATTAACCTGCCTGAAGAATCCAGAAGTGGTCCTCCAGAATTCCCTGGATTAATAGCTGCATCGGTCTGGATTACATCTCGGATCGGAATTTTCCAAGGGGATTCAATCTCTCTGCCTAGTGCAGATATTACTCCAGTTGTCAGGGTCTGGTCGAGCCCAAATGGATTGCCTATTGCGTATACCGATTGTCCTACTTTGAGGTTGTCGCTATTACCCGCAGCTATGGGTCTGAGCATCTTAGATGGAACATCTATCTTAAGAACGGCTAGATCTTTTCTAGGTTCTACTCCGACTAACTTCGCCTCATATACTGACTGGTCGGATAAGGTCACGTATGCCCTGTCGGCTTGTCTGATTACATGAAAATTAGTTACAATGTGGCCTTCTTTATCCCAGACGAATCCACTTCCCGATCCAGATGGAACTTCTACATTTCTACTCCACCCGTCTCTGCGCACACTCTTAGTCGTTATATAAGCAACGGAAGGAGCCGACGACTCGAATAAGGCAATCGTTGCTTTCTCTTGTGTAGTTATTATTGTAGGCGGAGCAGTCGGTGTTGATTCCTCAGTGTCGACTTCCGTAGATGGTCTTTCTTTCACAGATGAGTTGACATAGGTCAGTTCTGGATGGCCGTTTTCTTCTGATGTTGCTGGTTCTGCAGGTGACGACTTTCCTACATAATAAGCTGCCAGCATTCCTATACCTAAAAGGATGGTAAAAAAAATTGTTTTAGCGTTCATAATCTCTTTTTCTGGTGGTGAATTATCAATCCTCTAAACCAATCCGAAAGAGGATATGTCCAGTTATAATTGTTCTTATAGATCAATTGTTATACAAAGTACGAAGATTAACGTATTATTTGGATTTGAGGACTAGGATAAACTCCTCAATTGGTGGAAGTGCCTTGCCTTGCTTCTTATAGAAGGTTTCAACAATAGAGACGAGTGTGCTTTTAATTTCGTCAGGCATAGATGTTGCTTCAGGAAATTCTAAAGAAGGTATTCCATCCTTAAGAAGGATTTTAACCCGGCTAAATGCTGGCAGCCTTGACTCATATGTCTTCCACCATCCTTCGTTTCTCAGATAGCGCATAATGCCATCAGAGTGAAACAGTTCTGGTTTAGTAGCTGCGGCATCTGCCATCAACTGCTGCGACGCTTCCGAGTTTTCAGACTTTAGAGATGACTTTAATTTAGATGAATTTATACTTGGAGCCAAGGCATCATTTTCCGCAGTCACGGCTTTCTTATTTAAGGATCCTCTAGATTTCAATCCTTTTTTAGCATCTGTGACTTTTCCATTGCCTTCTACAACTAAATCATTTTTAATACTTAAGGATTGATCTTCATTTTCTGTGGCGTCTGCTGGCGCTTCTTCACGACCTAACGGTTCTGACTTCAATTGCGGTGTACTTCTTTCTTTTCCTTCAGTAGTGCCGATCACAGCTTCTGTTGCCGATTTAGGTGTTTCAGATATTTTCTTTCGTGGTGTAGCATTCTCCTGCGATTGCGAATTCGAAGCAGTAGGTTTCCGCAGGTCATTATTATCGGAATCAGAAGACGAATCTTGTGTATCAGAGAAGTTATTCACTACGCTTTCTTCTACGTCTTGTGCTTCAGACACATCGTCCTCTGCAGCCACCATGGCTTCATTGCTCACATTGACTTCGTTATTATCCATGAAAAAATAAGCCGACGCTAGTAGAGCTAGAGAAGCTGCAGCTACTGTCAACCACCTCATGGGTATCACCCTACTCTTTTCTTTTTTCTGCTCAGCAAGTCTCTTTCTTAATCGATCAATTGAAGTCTGATGATCTCCAGACACAGTCGTATACCCTTCTATTGTGTCCCATAAGAATGGATCATCCAGTGCTTTTTTCTCTAGTACATATCTTTCTTCCGGCGATAACTCCCCTGCTAGATATTTTTTTAATTCTGTGTTATATGTGTGCTGTGTGCTCATTTGCCCTCGAGGCATCTTTTTAAATTTCTTCTACCATTCTGGATATATGATCTTACTTGACTCCATGTATAGGAAGTGGTCTCTGTTATTTCCTGGTAACTTATCTTCTGATAATAAAATAAATCAATAATTTCTTTCTGGTTGCTGGGCAAGTTTTCGATACATCTTTTCAGTCGCTTTATCTCCTCTTCTGCGTGATCGTCATAATCAGGATGGAAAACATCATCAGAATACATAAGTTGTGCTTCTTTTTCTTTTGGAATCTTTGATTTTTGACTCCTCAACTTATCTAGACAGTGATTTTTACTCACTACATATAACCAGGATTTAAAATTCTTGACATTGTGAGTCAACAATTTCTTAGATATCGCAAGGTAGATATCCATAACAGCATCTTCCGCACGTGCAGGTTCTTTAAAATACTTCAGACACAGCCCAAAAACCAGTTTCATATAAGGCTCATATACAGTGGCAAGAATAGATTGATCCTCACTCTTGCGATATGATTCTATAAGTTCCATCTCCTGGGCGCTGCCTCGTTCTACCTTATTCATTGTCATAAGTCGCTGGAAAGATAAGGGTTTAATTTTTTTCAACCCTATTTATGCAATTTCAATTCGTAAACCATCCTATAAGTGGATGACTATTGTGTTACTCTTTATATTTAAACTGCCATTAAAATCATATAGTATGAAAAAATCAATTCTATTCTTATTGTGCATCTTGGTTCTTGCCAGCTTCCGACATATGTCTAGTTCTGAACCTAATGGCACCGTCTTCATAACGGTAACTGACACACACGGCGAAATTCTCATAGGAGCAAGTGTAGTCTTGATGAATAAGTCTAAAAGGAGTTATTCTGCGATTACCGATATTAATGGTCAGGCGAAATTGACCCTTCCAGAAGACACCTATACAATGACCGCCTCCTATACCGGATATACAACTTCTAAAACAGACATTACTATCCTGGGCAATTCTCAAGATCTAAAGATTAAACTGGAGGAAGGAACCGTACTAGAAGAAGAAGAAGAAGTTGTAGTAACTGAATCTACAAGAAAATTACTGGAAGGAAAGGCTGCAGGAGTTACTATTACATCTGCACCCTCCAGAAAAAGAGGAGAAATTATGATAAGAGGCTACTCAGGTGCTCCAGCAGACATGGCTAAGAGTGTATCCAGAGTAAGTGGAGTTGCAGAATTACCCAGTTCTGGGCAGATGACAGCGGGCGAGTGGAACGATCTGCATAACTGGAAAAAATGGGTACAACTTACTGAAGAAGATGTATATCGTGAAATGGAAACTACATGGGACTTAAAGGTAGGCACAAGATATCCTGTATACATAGAGAATGAAAATCACATACCAGTACCATCTGTACAAGTAGAACTTAAGAATGAAGCGGGTGTAGTCTTATGGACAGGGTTAACCGACTATCAGGGAAAAGCAGAACTGTGGGATACAGAAAATTCTGATTCCGATGACTTAAGAATTGAGGTAAATTATAATGGCCGCTACCAATCCATCAGAGATGTACATCGAGTATCTCAAGGAGGCAATAGAATTACGATGGATTACGATTGTTCCGAAAAATTAAAAATGGACATCATGTGGACCATCGATGCCACAAGCAGTATGTCTGATGAGATCCGTTATCTACAATCCGAATTACTGGATGTAACCAAGTTAGTAGATAAGGATAACGAAAAAGATATACACTGGGCATCTGTATTCTATAAGGACAAAACCGATGACTATATCACTAAGGAAATGAATTTCACCGATGATGGATCAGAAGTGGTAGAATTCATCAAGTACCAGTCTGCAAGTGGTGGCGGAGATACACCGGAAGCTGTATCAGATGCGCTCTCTGTCTCCCTGGAACAATCATGGAGACCAGACGCTCAAGTAAAGCTATTATTCCTAGTTCTGGATGCACCTCCACATGCTGATCAAGCTTCTATGGACACCTATAAAAAAGCCGTTGCAGAAGCGGCTGCACGTGGAATTAAAATAATTCCCATTACAGCGAGTGGCCTGAATCGAGCCACAGAATATCTTATGAAGTTTACAGCGATGAAAACGAACGGCACCTATGTCTTCTTGACAGATGACAGTGGCATAGGAAATGGACATCTAGAACATGTAACAGATGATTATGAAGTAGAGATATTAAATGACTTACTGGTAAGGTTGATCGATCATTACTCATACCTCCCAGAATGTCAGGAACAAGTAGAAATTGTAGAAACCAGAAATGTAAAAATATATCCTAACCCGGCTTCCAATGTTGTTAATATCAATGGCACAATATCAGGAGACCTTGCAACCATTATCAGCCCCAGTGGGCAGGTCATTCTTAAAGAGAAAGCTGGTGGAGACGGAATACTGAAAATCGACATCTCTCAGCTAGTGGCAGGGAACTACATCTTGAAGGTGGAAGGAGAAAACTTCTCAGCTGTAAAAAGATTGATTGTGATTTCATAAGCAGAAACACTTGATGATCCACACCTAATAGATAAGGCGGTGTTTTTTGTTCACCGCCTTATATCAATCGATCAAAATAAGAATTTCTTTACATTTTCACTATTGATTTCTGCTCACTATAAGGGCCTTCCTTGATCTTAAGCATATAGGTTCCAGGAATCCAGCTTTCCATATCTAGGTTAAAACTGAGTCTATCTTGATTTTGATTGGAAATGGTTCTGGACGTAACTAATTTGCCTTGAGCATTAACAACCGAAACCTGAATATCATTACCGGACATCGGCAGATAAGAAATGTTCGTTGTATGAATAACAGGGTTAGGTGCAATTACGAATAGATCATCACTAGTCTTACAATCTGCTATTTCTACAGGAAGAATGGTTTCCGTTCCATCATAATCAACTTGTATAAGTCTATAATATGAAAGGGTACTACTTCCTGTTATCGAATAAGAATAGTTGTTTTCATCAATTAAGTTGAGACCTGAAACTTCAGCTACATCCGTCCATGTCTCATTATCTGTGCTCGCCTGTACTTGGTAGAAGTCATTGTTTACTTCTGCAGACGTCGTCCATGACAACTCTACCTCACCTTCTGCAGATCCACATTCTGCATTGAAGTCTACTAGTGTAATCGGCAGTGAAGCGGTTTGTAAATTAATCTTTACTTCACTTAACCCATAACACTCTCCACCATGGTTGGTCAGTCCGGTTATTAATACATATCTGCCAGGAACACCACTTAAGTCTGCAGCGGATACTCCTGTAAAATATCCTGATGAAGTGGCTGGTGCTAGTGTTATTGATGCGGCTTCAGTCCAGTTATCGCCATCCGTAGAAACATCAATTACGATGTCTTGCATACCTTGACTTACATCGCCTCCATCATTGAGATTCCAGATGTGAACTTCGTGTAAATCGAATGACCCTTTTAAGTCGTACATAACCCAGTGACCAACTCCACGATCAGGGTTAGGACTCTCAAGTGTGAAACAAGATAACCATGCGTTATCTAGGCTTGTATTGTGTCGATCTGGGTTGTATACTTCTTGGTTATATGCCATAGAAGTTACTGTAACCAGTAGTGCTGATAGAAGGAATTTTTTCATGATAACTGTTTTTAATACGACTCAGGCTCATAGCACGAACACTGTGAATCGAAGAATTACTCAATCACAAATGGTACATCCACGCCTCAATTGACGGGATTACCTTCACTGGGAAATATGTAGACTATCGGGGTATGATCTTATCTACTTTCTCTGAATCAGATCAAGCTCAGAGAAATTGAGTTTTCTATAAGAAGCCTAGTGGCTGACCTTGTCCATCGTAGAAGTTTCCTAAGTTAGGAAACAAGGTTGTCAATTCAGATTTCTGTACACCAAACCACATCGCAAGTTCTGCGAAGTACTCGTCAGCAGATGTACCTGGAATCAGTACTCCTCCTCCTATCTCTATGTTGGTATCTAGTGCTAAAGAAGGATATGTTCCTAGTACTTGCCTACCTTGTACGGCACCTCCTAGAACGAATACGTTTCCACCCCAAGCATGATCTGTACCATTACCATTAGATGTAAGAGTACGTCCGAACTCAGACATGGAGAATGTTGTAACACAATCCTTCATATTTATTTCTTCAAGGGCAGACATAAATTCTCCTAGGGCGTTATCTACTTCAGTCAACATTTCTTCTTGTGCATTTAATACTTCATCATGGTGATCCCATCCTCCGTAATCAACGAAGAAAATCTGTCGTTGCATGCCTAGAGAACTCTGAGCAGCAATGGTCTTAGCAATCATATGAAATGATTGAGATAGATAGTTATCCGAGAAATTGGTGTCGTTAAAAGTTATATTATCTGTAGCCGCTTGAAACTGTTCTGCTCCTTCCTTTCCTGTTTTTATTATATCGATGTAAGTCTTCTTAAACATGTCTCCATAATATGCATCTAGCATGTTGTCGACTGCCTGAGTTCGGTTTAGCATCCAGTTTTCTGTACCATAACCATTGATCGTAGTAGAACCTCTATAAGGATCTATAGAAAATTCTATAGAGGTATTACCCGTCTGGTATAGGTTGCTACCTCCCAAGCTTACATTCATGGAAATATTCTGATTAGAATTTCCAGCTTGCATCATATCCGCAATCTTTCCACCCCATCCTTGGGCAACTCTATCATGAGGCACTCCTGTCTGCCAGTGCATTACTTGATCGGCATGAGAAAATAATCCAAGGGGTAGATCCGCAGTTCCTGCATAGATGGCATCCTTATCTACACCATTAATCATGCTTCCTACATTACTTATAAATGAAAGGTCCCCATTCTGAAACATGCTCTGCATATTAGGCATAGACGGATGCAACCCTAGTTCAAGGCCTACATTGTTAGTCGGAGAAATAGCAAGTAGATCGTTTCTAGGGATGGCTAGATTAGACCTCGTAACGGCATACTCATTCCATTCTGATTGTCCCTTAGGCGCTAGCATATTATAAGAATCTGCGCCTCCAGACATCAAGAAACAGACAAGTGCTTTATAATCTCCCCCTACGGCCGTAGAAGAATTAAGTATAGATGCCGCATTGATGGTTTTCAGGTTACACAGGGTAGACATAAGCGTTGTAGAAGCTAGTGCTGCACAACTTGCCTGACCTAAAAATTTTCTTCTTCCTATATGGTGATGTTTTTTTCCCATGGTTATTTTCTTTGCAATTGTAGGATAATATAAAACTTACTTAATAAGGTTGAAATCTGGACTTATAAGCATCAGATAGAGCGCCATTTTGACTCGATCTCCCATAGGATCATCACCATAGTGAATATCATTAAGGGTGGTTCTCATGTTGTCTCTTAATTCATCTGTCATCTGTCCATGTGTGAATATGATGTCTAGATAATTAGTCAAGACATCAGGATCATCCGCCATGTCCGACAAGCCAGATACATCAATAAATATGGGTAGGTCACCGTAGTCGCCTTCCCACGATTGCATCAAGGCCCACCACTGTGTCCAACTCAGAACTTTATTCAAGTAATTTATAGAAGTCGAAGTATTGTGAATTTTAAATTCAGGGGCTACCAATCCTGCAGCAGCAATCTCCCCTACTGGTTGATAATCCGGTGTGAAGAAATTGAATACAGTCGGTGAAGCGAACGTATGTTGCTTCAGGTCATTCATCATATCATACCCATTGTGCCAGTATCTACCTAGAGGAACATCCTTAGGAATGGCTCTGGCAAAGTTGATGTACCTTACCATCGGTTCCCTGAGCATAGAAGATTCTTCGAATCTTACGAACTCATCATTCCGTGCTTCTGGATCCATTAATATTGCTCGAATCACATTTTCCATATTCCCACGCGTACTTCCTCCATTGCCGTTGAAAGCATTAGCCACTCTATTAACGTAAGCTGGGCTAGGGTTAGATTTTACCAATCTCTGAATCAATCTTATGGCAACGAATGGGCCCACATTAGGATGATTGAACAAGTGATCTACAGCATCTTCTATGTCTTGCATACCAGTCTGTCCATCTGGAATGGTATATCCATTTAATAATTCTTTACTCCCCGACTCATGAAACTCTTCATACATTTTCATAGGCACTTCAGGGTCGAGGCCCCAGAATCCCAGACCGAAGTACGGTTCGTCTGTCCAGTCGACATACATATTAATTCCTCCAGGTCCTAATCCTGTAAATACCTTAGCGAACTCTTTTATATCATCGTTATCGTACGTAGGAATCGGGTTCCCTCCACTTAATTTTCTAGTCCCATCGTTGTTTAATTCGTATAGTCCTATAGAAAAAAGCTGCATGATTTCACGGGCATAATTTTCATCAGGACGCTGATTCAATTCTTCATTGGCACGCGGATTATTAAGATGACTTAAGTAGTAACCCATACTCGGATGCAAGGTTACATCATATAATAAATCTCTATAATTCCCGAAAGCATGCTCTAGAAAAAGATCGTAATAATCGGTCAATGAAGCAGCACGATCACGGAGGTCACTATTAATAGAAACGACAAGGATTTCGCTTAAAGCAAATGCAACTCGCTGTCTGAGCAAATCCTGTGCTGTCATATTAACTTGCCACCATGAGTAATTAAAATCCAATGCCCAAGGACCAAAAACTTCATCTGGATTTTCTCCAGCATCTATACGCATCTGTAATCTTTCTTGCCATATTGATTTCATGGTAGGCGTAAGGTAAGTAGCAGGAAGTGTAAATTGTTCTTCGAGCCAAGGCTCTATACCCATCTCATGTACTTCTTCTATGAGATCTATATCAGCACCTAAAGTGGCTTGCGCCAGAAAACGCGAGGTCTTAAACATGGGTACATCCATGCCAGAACCATTGAGCGTATTCTCTGCTCTTGCACCTTGAAAGTTGCTACTAGAAGTTATTGTTATTCCTTCATAATGGCCTGCACCTATATAATCATCATAGGTCTGACCGAAAAGGAGTAATGGAGTTGAAAGGATTAAGGCAAATAGTGTCTTCCTCATAATTAAATTGCTTTTATAATACTTCCGTATAATGGGAGGGAAACTCTGGTAGACCTTACATTCGAAACAAATGTAACTTTTGATTCTCTACATTTTATCAGAGTATACCCTGATTATTATTAATTATTCATCTTTTCTATTAAAATAGTTTTATTTCTAAGCCCATCCGTAATCATAAAACTGAGTACACCTTCTGGAAGGCCATCCCCTTTAATGGTCACTTGATGGTTAGAAGCAGATATGTCTAATTTATCTTGCTTTAATAATCTTCCTGCCATATCATATATGCGATAGGTATAGTTACCCGGTGCTATATCTACGATTTCAATTACCGTTTGATCAGAAAATGGACTTGGACTTGCCGATAGACCACCGACTGGAAGAAGGTCATCTGTGCTTGTCGTCGTCCCTTGCGTTTCGAATCTAACTTCTGCTAGACCTGCACAATTTCCTCCATAATTCTGAACGGCAGTTAACACTACATATCTCGCTTTCACCCCATTAAGGTCAGGGCCTTCTTCTCCTGTATAAAAATTAGAAGCAGGTGCTTTACTTAATGTATAGTTTCCGATGGTCTCCCATTGCTCACCATCGATGGAAACATCGATGGACATTTCTTGGATACCGCTGTCTGTGTTATCTGCAACATTGAGATTCCAGAAGTGCGTTTTACCTAATGCATAGATGGCATTAAAATCATACATGATCCAGTGCCCTGCATCCTTACCTGGGACAGGAGATTCTGCTTGATCACAGGATAACCATCCCTTATTACTGGAAGTATTGTGGCGGTCTAATTCTAACTGTGCATCTACTTTTAAAAAGCTAGACAGTAGAAAAATTAAAAGGATAACCCGATACATTTTTTAAGTTTTTATGGAGAAAAAAATACTTATTAAGCATAATTGTCCTTCAAGATACGAATAATCTCCTGAATTACAGGGCAGTATATCTTTCCTAGCCTGGATTCTGCTTCTTAACTGACATTATTTCTACGCTCAATCATCTCTAGCTCTCCATGACAGTATTCACTACTCATTCATTCAACGCAGAAGAGAAATTATACCTTGCCTAATTTTAAAAATAATTTTCTGTTACAATTTACCTTTCAATTTCGTATTCCTCTCAGATAGTAGACTGAATAGTAAATGTTGTATTTTACCAGGAAAGTATAATATCCTTTTTCAGTTGGCCTTATTTTATAAGATTACTGGTACATTGCTATACGTATGATAAAGATTATTAAATATTCGCTGCTTGCAGCACTAATAGGACTGATAGGGTATGGATCTTATCTAGCCTTGGATATAAGAAAAATAAGCAAGGAGAAAACTGCTCTTAAGGAGCAGTATGCCGATGTCAATAGAATCAACAATGGCCTTTTCAATATACAATTGTGGAAGGAAAAGGCGTATCAACTCTTTCAGGATCGCGCTAGTAGTTTCACCATCAATGGAGAAGTATACACGGAGGTAGAGGATATGCTATCGGATTACTTACGCGTGGCCTACCGCGATTATATAGAATCTGGTGTCCTCATCGATCAGATGCTCGATCAAGCGGAGAAGGATGGAAAGATCAATAAGATGTTCTTAAAAATCATTAAGGACAATGTAGGAGAGCAGATTAAAAACCTAGGCCTTAAGGCTAAGATCCCGTCTATATCTAAGAGCTTGATGGTTGAACTCAAGAAGAATGAGCCGATGATAAAAGGTTACATAACAGAAGGGTTATCGGATATGCTTTTCGATGAATCCTCAAGCACCTATATAGATCCAAGGAAAGGATTTTTTCAACGTATGGGATATGAGGATGTAGAATCATATAACAGTGCGAGCTTGTCTACCATAAAAGAATTAGAAGATGATCTTGATAAGAAGGTAAGGTTAGAATATATATTATTGCTATCAGGAGTGGTGATCAGTCTTGCCTTATATAAAGTGCTAGGATTCGTACTTGCTACATCTATGGTAACCATAATCTCTATTGTATTTTTATTGCTTGGTGTCAGTCTTCCTATGATAGATATCGATGCTCGGCTTAACGCATTTACGATGGATCTTCTGGGGCAAGCCATATCCTTCGATGAACAATTTATGTACTATCAGAGTAAATCGATCCTTGATGTCACCTGGACACTTATAGAAGGCAGAGGAATAGATCTCAAGATTGTGGGTGTTCTTATATTAATGTTTAGTATAGT
>CAZFJO010000043.1:0-5842 GCA_964518915.1 uncultured Saprospiraceae bacterium | reverse complement strand
CCTGGAGCTCTTTTCTTCACCACGTACTGCATTCTTTCAATTATCACTGGGATTATGATCCACCGATGGCATAAGAACCAAGGCCCTGCAATTACTGGAAATGAAGCATAAAATAATTCTGGTTTCTGCCATGACAGAGAATAGAGTTATCGGTCTGAATAGCAGGTTGCCGTGGAGCCTGCCAGATGATTGGTCTAGATTGAAAAGAATGGTCCGAGAAAAGGACATCGTTATGGGAAGAAAGACCGTTGAATCTCATGAAGCATTTCTAAGCAAAGGAAAAAACATCGTATTCTCTCGCTCTATAGATCGGATGGAAGGATGTACTGTAGTCCAGGATATAGATGCACTGATGCGCACTCAAGAACGCGATTTATACATCCTCGGAGGTTCTGATATATATCGACTTTTTCTTCCTCATGCGACTCACATGTTCTTGACTCTTATCCATACAAACTTACATGGAGATACTTATTTTCCAGAATACCCTATGGAAGAATGGCAATTAGTAAATCAAGAAGACAAGTATAAAGATGATCGACATGATTACGACTTCTCATATATGGACTACACCCGGATACAATAGAATTGACATTCTATTTTACAACTTTATACCTTTTTCCGGGTAGGCATATGATGATTCCTTGGAACTCAAGATTTAATAATTTTCCAGACAATTGAGACAAGGGGATGGCACATAGATGGTGCAACTTATCCAGGGTTAAATCTGTGTGCTTTCTCAAGGTTTCCACAATCTTTTTTTCATCTCCTTCCAGATCATAGAATAGGACAGACTGATGCGATTGTAAGTTCTCCATCTTATCCCATTGCATAACATAACCGATGTCAGATGCACTTTCTATAAGGGCAGCCTGATGCGTCTTGATCAAGTGGTTACATCCTGCGGATTTATCATCTCCGATTCTCCCTGGCACGGCGAATACATCCTTGTGATAATCCATGGCGAGTTTAGCAGTTATCATAGAACCTCCTTTTTTCTTAGACTCTACAACAATAACGGCATCAGACATAGCTGCGATTATCCTATTCCGCATCGGAAAGTGCTCTCGCTCAGGAGTAGTTCCTATCGGAAATTCCGAAATCAAGCCTCCCTGATTATTCATCTTAAGTGCGAGTTCACGATTAGCACTAGGATATATCATATCTAAACCATGACCTAGTATCCCTATCGTAGGAACTTCATGAATGACCGAGGCTCTATGTGCTTGGGTATCGATACCATAGGCCATACCGCTTATAACTTGTACTCCATAGGGTTTCAATCCTTCCACAATCTTATCCGTCATAGCCTTGCCTAAGTCAGAAGGAGCTCTCGTACCTACGATACCAATCGTCCTGCGAAAATTCATTTCTATGTTCCCCTTGTGGTACAGAACAGCAGGCGCGTCATCTATATTCTTAAGCCGATATGGATAATCTTCATCCAGGTAAGAACAGATCTTAATACCTTTCTTCTGCGTTTCTTCTATTTCTTTTTCTGCCTTCTTAAACTCTACTTTATTATCTCTCAGCAGAGCGGCTACATGAGACCCTATATTAGGTATAGAGGCAAGTTCTGATTCTGATTTCTCAAATACAGATTTAGCATTCCCACAATATGCTATGAGGTGTCTGGTGAGAATAGGACCTATGCCTTTCTTCATCGTGAGGGCTATGATATGCAGAAGAGAATCGGTCATCCTTTCAGTGCATTGGCTTTAGCAGTATTTCCAGTTGCGGTATAGGCTTCTATAAGGGCCGCTTTAATTCTTCCATCTCCAGGAAACAACGTATTCCCTTGTTCTAAATAGGATATTGCAAATCGCACGTTTCGCCCTGATTTAAACATCCGCTGGTAGGCATGTTCAAGATAAAATTGAATCAGTTTTTCGTCTTGGCCTCGACCAGCAAGGTACTCTAGATACTGCTTAATATAATTCATTTCTGGCCTATACTGCATCGTCTCTCCGAATGCTATCAACAAGGCATCAAGGTTATTATCATACTCATATAATTTAGCCTTTATACCTAGCTTCATCTTATGTGCGTTTAGATAAAACGGGAAGATATCTAATGATTTCTGTGCATAACCCATTGCTTTTTCTAGGTCTTGCTTTTTCTCAGGAGTGTTGGGTAAGTCTTTAATTTCATTGTATATGGCGGTCGCCACGAAAGAATTGGCCCGAGCACTGTTGGTGCTTACTTTTACTGCAGAAAAATTAAGCGTCAGCGAATCTTTCCAGTCTGGATTTCTGTCTAGGGTCTTCCAGGTATATCCGACAACAAGAATACTAAGTAAGGCGTAAGAAGCATATTTGCCGTAAGGCATAAATTTCTCTCCTAGATACTTAATCCCCATCGCCATAAGGAGGCAACTTCCTGCAGAGGAAATGTAGATGAATCGCTCGTTCATAAATGTACCTACACCTACGAAAATATTAGACACGATGGTAAGTGAAGCCAGAAAGAAAACCAAGCCGAGGGACCATTTTTTTCGTTTCCATATTCCATATATGGTCATGACCCCGAGAACTATATAAAGTAAAAATGGCGCCCATGCTCTTATGTCCGACCACTCTAAAATAGGAATAGCATATGGATAATAATCGTGGGTCAAGGCGCTCGGAATTATAGATAACTGAATGTACTTCCACAGCGTAAAAAATATGGTAGCATATTTCTGAGAACCATTCATATCTGCGAATGGATTATTCATCAGATCTAAAATCTCTTTTCCTGGTTCGAGCAAGTATCCTATAACTGACCACCTCACGAATAGGTATACAACCGTTGTGAGTAACAGCGGCCATATTAAAAACAATGATTTTTTAAATATGTGTCTCCTTATAACATAGAATATTACAGGAATTATGGCGAGGAAGGTTATGGCATTTTCTTTAGACAGTAGACCTAGAAAAAAAGTGAAACAAGCCGCACCAGCATATACCCATTTTTTCTTTTCATCCCATTTTATCAACCATAATATAGTCGCAAGGCTTAACGAAAAGGTCATAATTTCATCTCTTCCCTTAATGTTAGCAACAGCCTCTGTATGAATCGGATGAACCATATATATAAGTGTTCCGATAATGGCAACTGACCACCACCATCGGTCTTGCTTAGAAGGAAACAATCGGTGTAATACTCTATATAGCAGCCATCCATTGACACCATAAAGCAGGGCATTGATAAAATGACTGACTCCTGGTGATCCATTGAATATGGATTGCTCCATGGCAAATGTCACAATGGATAATGGTCTATACCGCGCTCCTTGTAGCAAGTCTTTCTGCTCTCCGAAATAGCCAGAGAAACTCTCCGTGCTGAGAATCTCCCAAATTCCAGCAAAACCTTTCTGGGTGAAGGAGTTGCCCGTGATTACAATTAAGTCGTCCAGCACATATCCAAATGAGAATGTGACATAATAAAGTACGATAGCAATAGGAATGCATGCCATACCGATCCAGGAATGTAATTTCGACCCTTGCCCATAGGCCCGAAGCTTCATTCTGCTGCTTTTCTTAACTTTCGGAGTATTCTGAGCCGTGGCTTTAAGAGCCTTATTTTTAGAAGATTTTTTGTTGGTTTTTTTATTTTTCATGCTTTTGGCAAACTCGTTGGAACCAAAAATATTTATTTTTTTATAATATGTAGCTAAGTATATAAGATATCTCTTTTCTTAAGATATAAAGTGATTGCTTACCTTAGCGTCAGATAATTTAAAAACACCATGAGAAAATCCTTTTTTGGAATTTCATTTTTTACCGCCCTATTCTGCTTTATGGGCCTTCAGATTCATGCCCAGTTTAACATTAAAGTGGGTTATAACCTGGGATTCGCTGTTGATGATAAGATAGGAGATATAGTAGATCGGTTTAATAAAGAAAACGATTTTTTCAATCAGCCTCTAGGAGATATAGAAGGAATGGGAGGAATAGAACTGGGATTGCGATATAGATTTAAAAGCTCCGCTATAGAATTGTCCTGGATTAATAACAGTGCACGCGCTCGGGGTTTCGGCAACGATGGTTCTACTCCTGTAGAAGCGGATATTGACGCCAGCATGCGTACGTTTTCTCTAGGTCTAGAAACCATGTATGGACCTATAGGAATCGGGTCTAGTATAGATAGAAGACGGTTAAAACTGAAGCAAGACATTCCTAATTTCGACGCTACAGAAACTGTTTCTCAGAGTTCTGGATGGGCGGCAAAATTGCACCTTACCCTTGAGGCTAGATCAAGCTCCATGTCGCTTACGTTTAAACCATACATCCAATTTCCATTATCTAACCTAAATGTATATGGGCTAGAAAAATCATTTTTCCCCGATTCTGAGGCCGTTGAAAATGACTTCGATACAGATTTTCTGGTTTACGGAATATCCATCGTGATTTATAATGGGCCTCAGCGATGATTTAATCAGCTAAATGCTCTATCTAAAATATCCTTCTGTTGCTGATCATGGCTTTTCTTAAATCCTGTGGCAGGTGAAGCAGAAGCTTTTCTTGATACAACTTCTATAGGCTCTTTTCTTAAGTACCGGAGGATGTAATCCCACGCTCCCATATTGAGTGGCTCTTCTTGAACCCACAGAAATTCTGCCTTGCTGTATTTCTTAAAGACGGCTTGTACTTCTTTCTCAGGAAATGGATATAATTGTTCTATCCTTACAAGCAATACATCGTCTCTTTTCGATTCTTCCTTCCTATTCAATAGGTCGTAATAAACCTTACCGCTACACATGATAACTTTCTTGACCTTACTTGCCACAGCGTCATCTATGATTATCGGCGAGAAGGAATTACCAGTTGATAAATCGTCAATGCTTGATACACATCTAGGGTGTCTCAGCAACGATTTAGGAGACATATTGACAAGTGGCTTTCTGAATGGTTGAGCCAGTTGTCGCCTCAGTAGGTGGAAGAAATTAGCTGGTGTAGTGATATTCGTCACAACCATATTGAACTCTGCACATGACTGTAGGAAACGCTCAAGTCTCGCACTGGAGTGTTCTGGCCCTTGGCCGGCATACCCATGCGGAAGTAACAATACCAATCCTGACATTCTTCTCCACTTACTTTCAGCAGCAGACACATACTGATCGATGATGGTCTGAGCGCCGTTATAGAAGTCACCAAACTGTGCTTCCCATATGATCAATGAATCTGGAGAAGCGAGCGAGTATCCATACTCGAATCCCATTACTGCGAATTCTGACAAGAATGAATTGTAGATCATGAATCTACCCTGCTTGTCATCCATTCCCATCAATCGGTTGAATTCCTTTCCAGTGTCAGAATCATTAAATACAGCATGCCTATGTGAGAAAGTCCCTCTCTTCACATCCTGACCACTCATTCTTACATTCTTCCCTTCTAGGAGGATCGACCCATAAGCTGTTAATTCTGCAAGTGCCCAATCTACAACCTTAGCATCTAGCAGCTTCTGCTTCCCTTTCTGTAATCTCTTGATTTTAGAAAGCGGCTTCAGTCCTTCCGGTAAGGTCATCAAGTGATCCACTATGCGCTTGATGTTTTTCTTCGTTATTCCTGTCTTAGGAGAATGGTTTACCTCAGTAGGATCCATAACGAATTTCAACTTCCTCCATGCTTGCTCAGGCTCTTGGTAGGTATATGAAAGTGGTTTTTCTTTCACCCGGTCAAGCCTCTTCTGAAGATCGCCCCAGAATTGAGCTTCCATTTCCTCAGCAATTTTCTTTTCTACATCTCCCCTTTCAATAAGTGTTTTAAGATAAATTTCTCTCGGGTTAAGATGATTTTCTATGCCTGCATACATCTTAGGCTGTGTAAACTTAGGATCATCTCCTTCATTGTGTCCATGC
>CAZFJO010000042.1:16766-17952 GCA_964518915.1 uncultured Saprospiraceae bacterium | reverse complement strand
TCCAAGTGTCGTGGTATTGTTCTCTGACGTACTGCCGATAAAACCTTGCGTTACAACAATTTGGTTTTTCTGAACAAGCGGCAAGATCCTTTTCAGACAATTATTAAGTGTTCTATCCCAGTTTACTTTAGCCTCCCTATATGTATCATCTGTTGCTATTAAATCTCTGGCATCAAGCCACACTGTCTGTAATTGCAGATGCGCTAGGTAAGCCGTTACAATCTTGCTGCTACACATCTCACCGAGAGAAACAATCTGATCATATATATAATCATAACCATCTTGGATTCCATCTTCAAGCAACCACTCAATTTCAACATAGAGATCGTTTATATCCTGTTGCACATCAGAAGGATCTTCTAACAATTCTTCAGCGACCTTGATGTGTGCCTGCATGACGTTCCTTGCTAGCTGCAAAGCAAGTGATCCATCTTCTTGCATAAATGCATCTACGACCTTCTCAAGTGCATTAGTGGTTTTACCCATTGCAGATACTACAATCAATAGATTATCTCCTTTATGAGATTCAACAATCTCCCCTACATTCCTAATAGCAGTAGCATCTTTGATTGATGCGCCTCCGAATTTATATACATCTAATCCCATATTATATTTAGAATTAATTAACAGTTTAAAGTCTACAACTGATTTACAAGCATTTAAACCTAATAGACACGGTTTTGCCGTGACAGTATAAAGCTATAAACCGCAAAAGTAAAACACTTTCAGTTGCTATCAGACATATTTGTTACATTTGGTAGCCTAACTAAATTAAGCCCTAGTATGTCACAAGAAATTTCAGATGCTTTTCAACTTCTTTTTGTAGGAATGATAAGTGTTTTTATTGTTTTATCTCTTGTTGTAGTGGCTGGGAAAACAGTTATTTATTTAGCCAATAAATATGCTAAAACAACACCCCAAAAAAGAAATAAAACAATGCGTCCAGAAAAACTGGCAGCAATTTCAGCTGTTGTGGACCATATTACGATGGGCAAAGGTAGGATTCATAACATCACTAAACTATGAGAAGAAAAGAAATTAAGCTTGCCCTTGTATATAGAGACATGTGGCAATCTGCAGGAAAATATGTTCCTAGAGTAGATCAATTAATCAAGGTTGCCCAACCCATAATTGATATAGGATGTTTTTCCCGTGTTGAAACCAATGGAGGTGGATTCGAACAAGT
>CAZFJO010000042.1:10064-16666 GCA_964518915.1 uncultured Saprospiraceae bacterium | reverse complement strand
AGGAAGGCGGTATGATTCCTCAAGCAGCGCTTTCTCTTACTTTTTCTAAACTGCATACCGTAGAATATTACATAGAACTTGCGGAGAACTACATAGAGCTTGGAGCAGAAGAGATCTGTATCAAGGATATGGCGGGAATAGGCAGGCCAGCATCTATAGGTAGAATAATTAAAGGGATAAGAGAACGACACCCTGACATTGTCATTCAATATCACGGGCATTCTACACCAGGATTCTCAGTTGCCTCTTCTCTAGAAGCAGCGAGAAATGGAGCAGATATCATCGATGTCGGTATGGAACCGCTTTCATATGGTACTGGACACGCTGATTTACTCACCATCCACGCTATGCTTAAGGACGACGGATTCGATCTTCCAGACATCAATATGCGCGCATATATGGAAGTAAGAGGCCTTACTCAAGAGTTCATGGATGACTTCCTAGGCATGTATATCAATCCTATGAATCGCAAGATGAACCCGCTTCTTATCGGGCCAGGATTGCCAGGTGGTATGATGGGTAGTCTCATGGCAGACCTAGAAAATAACCTTGCTAGCCTTAATAAGTGGTTTAAGAAAAACAATAAAAACACCATAACCCAAGATGAACTATTGATTAGATTATTCGATGAAGTTCAATATGCTTGGCCTAGACTGGGTTACCCGCCACTTGTTACTCCATTCTCACAGTATGTCAAAAATGCTGCCCTGATGAATGTGATTTTACTGGCTAAGGGAAGAAAGAGATGGGAGATGCTAGATGAGAACACATGGTCTATGATTCTCGGAAAGAGCGGACAATTGCTCGGTGATCTAGATGAAGAAATCCTGGCTTTAGCAGATGCTCAGAATAGAGAATTTTTTACCGGTAATCCGCAAGATTTATATCCGGATGAACTTCCTCTCTATAGAGATAAAATGAAAGAAAAAGCATGGGAAACAGGAAAGGATGACGAAGAGTTACTTGAATATGCAATGCATCCACAACAATATGAAGCGTACAAGTCTGGTCAAGCCAAATTGAATTTCAAAATTGACCTTGCGAAACGTAGAGAAGCAAGTACTCAACCAGTTCCACAATCTTCTCCTGCAGTTGCATCAGCAGCACCTGTGTCTACTCAACCTAAGCAGCTAGAAATTACTGTTGACGGTGAAAAATTCAAGGTAGAGATTAACTATCCTACTGATACAGATACACCACCATCAACTAAGGCACAAGCATCAGATAATCCTCAGGCTAAACCTCCTATAAATGCAGATGGGCCAGGTGAATATGTTATCGCACCTCTAGAAGGTAAGTTCTATCTGACGAAAGAAGCATCAGAAAAAGCCAAGGTTGTAGGTGATGTTGTTAAGAAGGGGGAGACCATTGGATATATAGAAGCGATGAAGGTTATCAATGCCATTACATCAGATATGAGTGGCACTATCCAAGCCATTCTAAAAAACCATGGCGATGAAGTGGAAGAAGATGACCAGCTATTTAAAATAGGATAATGAATACCCTACAGAAGCTATATGAAATGACTGCAATAGACGAGTTTATTGCACAACCAGGGAGCATTTTAATGATCTTAATTGCGCTCGTCCTGCTTTATCTTGGTATCAGGAAAAAGTTTGAGCCTTTATTGCTCGTCCCTATTGCTTTCGGATTATTGATAGCTAATTTTCCAGGGGGCAATATGGCAGTTATACCTTCTGATGAAATCAATAATATATCTCATCTTACCATTCTAGAAATAGCTAAAGAATACGGCATTATGAATATGTTGTATTACACACTTATAAAAACAGGATTATTGCCTCCTCTGATTTTCATGGGAGTGGGTGCAATGACGGACTTCGGTCCTATGTTGCGGAATCTGCGGTTGGCATTTTTTGGCGCTGCAGCGCAAATAGGAATTTTCACAGTATTAATTTCCTCTATCTTAATCGGATTTACTCCTCAAGAAGCGGGTGCACTAGGTATTATAGGAGGGGCAGATGGACCGACAGCAATTTATACGTCAATCATTCTTGCTCCACACCTTCTAGGTCCTATAGCTATTGCCGCATATTCTTATATGGCACTAGTGCCTGTAATCATTCCGTTTGTGGTAAAGCTCACCATGTCTAAAAAGGAGATCTTAATCAATATGCGTGAGCAGGACAAGAAGTTCCCAAGTAAAGACCAGATAAAAGATTTAAAAACAGTAAAAATCATATTCCCTATAGTCCTTGCAACTTTGGTAGCTATCTTAGTACCAAGTTCTGTACCGCTTGTAGGGCTTCTACTTTTCGGAAATCTAATTAAGGAGATAGGTTCTGATACAAGCAGACTGGCTTCTGCAGCGACAGATACAATCATGAATGCGGCTACCATATTCCTAGGATTAACTGTAGGTGCTACGATGACTGCAGAGACTTTCATCAATGGTCAGACACTACTTATCATAAGTGGTGGATTCGTTGCATTCATTATCAGTGTTGCTGGTGGAATCTTTGCAGCTAAAATCTACAACTTAATTGCTAAGAAAAAAATAAACCCACTAATCGGGGCTACTGGATTGAGCGCCGTGCCTATGGCTGCTAGAGTTGCTAATGATATAGCACTGAAACACGATTCGAGAAATCACATCCTACAATATGCTATGTCTAGCAACATCAGCGGTGTAATAGGGAGTGCTGTTGCGGCAGGCGTCCTTATTTCTTTTCTTTCATAGTAAAATTTCGTATAGAAGACATTTGTTACTTTTGTATCGGGTTGTTCCGTTTATCCCTAAACAATTAAAGTCTTTACCCTGTTCAGGTTACTTTCTAATACTATTAAAATTAAAAATGAAAAATATAATTACTTGTACAATGATGTTATTCTATTGTGCAATTTTACCAGGACAAAACAACCTTGCAAGTTTTCTTGACAATGTAGATGACTTTCTTGGGAGCCACGTAACAGAAGGAAAAATTAACTACGCAGCAGTTAAAGAAGACCCTCAGATTGAAAGCCTGCTTAACACAGTTAAGACCATGGACTTATCTGGTTTATCAAGTGACGAAGCTAAAGCGTTTCACATCAATGCTTATAATTTATGGGTTATCCAGAAAGCAGCTATACAATACCCTACTCCATCCGTTCAGATCAAAGCTGGATTTTTCGAAAGAAAATCTATAACAGTAGCCGGAAAAGAATACAGCCTCACTGGATATGAAAAGTCTGAATTATTAGAAACATATAAAGATGCAAGACTTCACTTCGTTCTTGTCTGTGGTGCGCTAGGGTGTCCACCTATTATAGCACAAGCTTACAGACCATCTATTCTAGAAGAGCAACTTAATACACAGACGGTAACTGCATTAAACAATAAGTCTTTTATCTATAAAGAAAACAACACCCTGTACTTATCACAGATCTTCAGTTGGTATCCAAGTGATTTCGGAGGAAAAGGAAATTTTATAAATTTTATTAACCAGTATAGCGAAACTAAGTACAGCTCTGATACCGATATAAGTTATTACGACTACAACTGGGGAATTAACGATACAGGATCAAGTTCTTCTGCAACAGGCAACCTAGGAGCTAGTGCTTATCGATATGTTGTTTCTGCCGCTATTCCACAAGGAGGCGTTGAGCTTAAAATATTCAACAACTTGTATTCACAACGTACAGGTGACGGTCAGACACTCAATACACGTTCTTCATTTTTCACTACCTCTATAAGTGCTTTATATGGATTAACCAATCGATTTAATGCTGGACTAGAAATTAGATTCAGAAGGGTGCTTAATTCAGGTTTACCATCATCCCCATTCGATGTTCTTACAAGCAGCGATAGTGGATCTTTCAGACAAGGTGTTACTTCCATCGGTCCGAGGATTAGATTTGCACCATTCGAGAGTCTACCTAACTTTTCAATTCAATCTACCCTTATATTCCCTATAGGAGATCAGCTCACAGGTGATGGAGAAAGACCATTTATTGACTGGGATGGGCCTTCATTCTTCACCCAGTTGTTCAATGATAAAACGCTTAATGATAAGTTCTCTTTATTTACCGAATTGGATTTCATACTAGAAGACATCGGTGGCGGATCTAGTCTTAATAGATTTTCTACACCGGCAACTATGATTTTCTCTTACTTCCCTAATGCTAAAACGACCTTATATACCCTAGGATCGTACTCTCCTTTCTGGACACCAGAATTCGATTATTTCTGGCAAGTAGGAGTAGGTACTAAATATCAATTCACTCCTAATTTTGAATTAGAGTTATTGGTTTCTAAATTTGCCAATGAATTCTTAACGCAAAATGGCGGTGACGCAGCAACCTATAACTTAGGCATCAGGTACAATTACTGATGCTTAATGCAATAGGATGATAAGTTAGTATTTATGATACAACCTAGATTTATTCTTTCTTTCTTTTTCATTCTCTGCAATTCATGGCTTGCATCGCAAGAAGTATCAGAAATCAGATTCGAAGGGTTATCTAGTATGGACCCTGCGTTTCTTCAGAATTACATAAACCTAGATATACATTCTTTATCCACTGATGATATAGAGCAAGCAAGAGACAGGCTGAATCGTCTCAATGGTATTCTTAATAATAAACATAGATTAGAAACAACCGACTCTTCTTCTATCTTAGTATTTGAGATTGAAGAGCAAGGATCCCTCAAGCCTATATTAGGGCTTGCAGGGATAAGAGACAATTTCTGGGTCCAACTAGGAGGCATTGAGTTTAATCTAAATGGCAAGAACCAGACCTTGCTGGGCTACTATCTAAACAACAACGGAAGGCACAACTATAAACTATTCTTTGAGAATGATCGATTCAGAGGTGGAAACTGGGGTTATGGAATTGATGTACAGAGAATAGCAACTGAAGAACCTCTTTACTTCGAAAGTAGAACCGAAAACTATTACTATACCAACGTTGCTGCCGGAGGATTATTAAATAGATACATAGGCTTAAATACGAAAGGCGTACTTGGTGTTACTTTATTCAATGAAGAATATAGAATAATAAACGAGAACAATGTCTCTCAAGAAATACCAAACATTGTTGACAAAACCAAAGTACTGGGTAAGATAGGATTAAACTATAACCAACTCATGTATGACTACTTCTATAGAGGTGGATTTATATGGGACCTACTTTTCCAGCAGGTATACACCCCTGAAGACAATGATTTATTTTTAAGTTTAAGTTTCGAATCTAGAAACTTCTGGAGGGTTAAAAACTACTTTAATATTGCTACGAGGTTGAAGGTCGCTATGGCTACTAATAAGGCAAGCCCGTTTGCCCCATTTACGCTTGACAGTAATTTCAATATAAGAGGTGTAGGAAATCGGGTGGATCGAGGGACCGGGCAGATTGTATTAAATACAGAAATAAGAACAACACTCTGGAACAGTTTTCCATGGGCTATACAAGGCATCACATTCGTCGATAGTGGAACATGGAGAAACCCCGGTGGCCCCTTAAGCCAATTGTGGGATCCCGATCAATTTCAATTGTTTTCAGGAGGAGGTATAAGAATTATTTATACCAGGTGGCTAGAAGCGGTTCTCCGTATAGACTATGGAATAGATGTCCTCAACCGAGAAAATAAAGGCGTGGTTATCGGACTAGGTCAGTATTTTTAATATCAGTAGCTAAAAAAAATAGTCAGTATTCTTCGCTCGGAAGATATGGTATCTGAATTTGCATTATTTTTACTTCATGCCTAAACAACTACTTTCCATACTAGTCGTATTATTATTTATGTCTTGCAATAACACCAAGCAATCCCATATTGCTCATAAAGCAACAACTTCGCTGATGGATAAATCATTCATAGGAACCTATACCAGAGATGAAGGATGGGTTCATGGCAAGGCTGATGGAATCTACAGTTTCTTACTGGATGATTCTGGAAATCTTATCGATGTAAAAAAGGAAGTCAGCACAATCAATCCATCATTCGTTGCGAAATCTAAGAATGGGAAATTTCTCCTTGCCGTAAGTGAACTAGGACGACCGGATGAAAAACATGGCTTGATCAAGTCATATAAAATTGAAACGGATAGACTTATAGAAGTTTCCGTACAAAGTACGATCGGCACAGGTCCCTGTTACGTATCATCCAGTCTAGATGGCAATCTAGTTTTCGTAGCTAATTATGGTGGTGGCTCAATCTCAAGTTACAGATTAGATGAAAATGGAATATTGACTCTCGGTGATAGTAAGCAATTCACGGGCAAAGGAACTCACCCACGACAAGAAAGTGCCCATGCACATGCCATCTATCCGCACCCTGCAGATCATCTAGTTTTCGTACCAGACCTTGGCAACGACAAGATCTGGATCCTGAAATATGATAAAGAGGGTGTATTTACGACAGGCTCACAGCCTTACTTAGAAGTAAAAAGCGAATCCGGCCCTCGCCACATCAGCATCTCTAAAGATGGCAAGCACATCTATGTTTTAAACGAACTAAGCAACACCATAAGTCATTTTATGAAAGATAAAGAAGACTATATTCTAGCTGACTACTACCCTACTTTACCAGATGGTTTCATAGGTGAAAACACATCTGCAGATATACACATCCATCCATCTGGCAAGTTCTTATATTCTTCTAA
>CAZFJO010000042.1:0-9964 GCA_964518915.1 uncultured Saprospiraceae bacterium | reverse complement strand
TTTTTAAGGATTTAATTTTTAAACTATCTTGTTACTATATTAAACAACAAATTGCCTATGACGCATACTAGACGTCTTACAGTTTTTGCATTTCCGATTTTAATTCTTCTTTCCTTAATCATCCTCACCTTTTCTCCTTTTTTCACTCAATCCCCAGGCAGACTTTCTCAAGCCATCATTCTGGACCTTATAGTAACCCTTCCGATTGCATACTTGATAAGCATCTGGAAGACTTCGATCCCTAAGTATACTTTCCTATCATGCATAGTAATAGGCACCATTGTCGCTTCTATAATTATACCTACAGAGCATCAAGGATTTTTTATTCCCCTGAAATCGATTTTAGTGCCAGCAGTAGAATTGTCTATACTGGGATTAATCTTATACAAGGTTGTTACAATAAGGAAGAAGATGGGAGCAGAAGAATTATCTAATCTAGGATTCTACGACAAGATCTTACACGTTACACAAGAAATATTTCCTTCTAGGTTAAGCTATGTTCTCTCTACAGAAATTGCAGTTCCTTATTTTATTTTTATAAAGAAAAACAATACTCCCCTTAAGGAAAATGAATTCTCTTACTACAAGAAAAGCGGAATAACTACCATTATTTACGTCATGATGCTTTTAGCCCTCGCAGAGTTATCCGTTGTGCATTTGTTGCTAGAAAGATATAATACGACATTGGCTTGGGTAGCGTCTGGATTGACTTTATATTCTCTTTTACAGATCATAGCCCTAGTACGGTCGCTGCCACATAGAAATCATTTCTTAGATGTAGGAAAAAAATCTCTTTCGTTAAAGTACGGTTTCTTCTCCCATGGCACGCTTCCTACCGATAACATTAAAAAGGTTATCATTACTAGAAAGCAGCTACCAGAAGACAAGCTGAATAAGACTTTCTCACCGCTGGCGATTCTAGATTCTCACAATGTTGTTTTAGAATTAAAAGAGCCCTGGACATTTATCGGTTTCTATGGTAAAAAGATAACTTGCCAGAAACTGGCTTTATATATTGATGAAAAGGAAGAATTCAATAATAAGGTTACCGCTTTGATAACAGAATAAAAACCAACCTTCATTGATACACAGACTTACAGATACGCATACTATAGCGCACAGATATTTAGCCGATTTAAGACATGTAGACATACAGAATGATCGATATAGATTTAGAAATAACCTAGAAAGATTAGGAATGATATTCGGCTATGAAATAAGTAAGTATCTCAATTATGAATCAATCTCCATTCCCACAAGTTTAGGAAGTAAAAATTCTGCTGTTCCCAATTCACCGATCGTACTAGCTACCATATTGCGTGCTGGCTTACCACTACACAATGGTTTAATGAAGGTGTTCGATGACGCAGACTGTGCATTTGCGGCAGCGTACAGAAAACACAACAGTGATGGAAGCTTCCATATTTCAGAGGAATACATTACATGTCCTGACCTCAACGGCACAACACTGATCATTGCTGACCCCATGCTTGCAACTGGTGCATCACTAGATGCTGTCATTCAATCATTCCTTTCTTATGGCACACCCCATAACATCCATATTGTTACAGTAATTGCTTCATCAGACGGGATAAGTCACATAGCCACCAGCTACCCCGACGCCCACCTCTGGATAGGCGACGAAGACAAGGTGCTCAATGATTTAAAATACATTGTTCCTGGCCTAGGGGATGCAGGTGATCTATCTTATGGAATGAAAGAACAATCGTAGTCTCTATCTAAAGGTAAAATTTCCTGGAATTATTCCAGCGCCATATCTATCTTGCTCGTTGCCGTTAACATCAATAACGATCACTTCGCCACGAGAAGAGAAATCCTTGGCATCGGCTATGTGTATAAAACCCGTATCCGGATCAACTCCCATCGAGAATATATTTCCTTCATAAATCGATGTTTCACTAATCACATCATCTGTTATATTGTGCGCATAGACATTTCCAGCAACAGAATAATATAAAGTCTCTCTGTCTCTATCTATAACCAAGTTTCCTGCACCATTAGGCAAGGTCAATTCTAGGTTTTTACTGCTGTCAGATATCCTTGTAAGTCCGCCATCAGTAGATTCAGTGGCACCCGTAAAATCTGTGAAGCCAGACGACAACGCCCAGATATCACCATTCTCATCCCTTTCTAGACCATAAACATTGTCTGCTACTTCTATGCTGTCTACAACTTGATCTAAATCTGTATCGAACAAGTAAACCATGTTGCCTCTACCGAAACCACCAGATTGAGAGACATAGATAATGTTTCCTATGACTTCCATATCTTCTGGCCCATTCTTAAGAGGTATAGATGATTCTACCGTAAAGTTAGACAAGTTTACAACGTGAATCGCGCCATTAAATCCAGTGTCGCCCCATGCACTTACGTAAATTCTTCCGTTGTTTCCTGAAACAATATTTCTAGGCTGATTAATCCCACTTATGGATGCCATAGACTTAAAGTCATCGGCGTTGACCACTTCTACAGTAGCCATATTGTTTATTGCTATGAAAGCGATGTCATCGACAATGGTCATTGATTGAGCTACATTTCCTAGAACGTTCCCATCATTCTCCAGTTGATATACATCTTGAATTAAAGAAGTATCTCTATCGTAAAAAGTCAATGTTCCTGTGCCATTACCGAAGTTCCCTTGATTGACAACGAAGACACCATCATCATATTTATTCGTTACTTCTACAATCGGATCATCGCTTCCGCAAGCCATCAAGAAAATCATCATTAAAAAAACTAAAATTCTCATACTACTTAATAATTTATTTTAAAATCAATTTTATAATAACGCAGTGGCATCGGAAAGAATGCCACTTCTTCATAATCTATATTGAATAGGTTATATACACCTAGTGATATATTAATCTCATTATTTTTCAACACTCCTTCTTTAGAGAAACTTACATTCTGTATATATCGAGCTGGAAGGCTTGAGGTGTTATCAGATGATGCATATAGCTTGCTTCTAAAATGGCTGTCTAGATAGATAGACCATGAGGAAGGCTTAAACAATAGCCCTAGATTCCCTCGATACTTAGGCACATATATAGCTTGCTTGCCTATCAAGTTGTTAAAACGATCATCTTCTAGGATGATGGTTCTGGTGTTGTAAAACCCACCTGAAAATTTGACTTGATCGCTTATATGATAATCTACCTCCCAGGATATGGTAGTAGCTCTGACCGACCTATGATTAATCGGAGTAAAACTATTCACATCTAGTGGCAACCAATTGATCCAATTTCTGACATGTTTCTGAAGGAAGGCAATCTTAGATTCTACCTTATCATTTTTGTATTTAGCTGCTAAACCGTACCCATGAGCTTGTTCCGTTTTAAGGTCTGGATTGCCTCCATCCCACCAGTATAAATCGTTAAATGTGGGTAGTTGATAACTTTTGTCAATTTCTATACTCAGATTTAAGCCATAAGAGAACTGCTTAGATATCCGACCTAACCCTGACCATGGACCTATTTCATCATTAATAAAGGACTGCAAGAGATGGCCTTCAATAATTCCTATGCTCGCAATCTCAGTCTTGTATCTGTACGAGACATCTAGCAAGTTTCGATGATGATTGCGCTCGTAAAAATTAGTGGACGACACATCAAGTCTATTATATAGTGATATCAAGTGGTGCTTCTTACCTCTCCACTGTAATCCGGCTATCATTGCATGTGCTCCACCTCTTGAATCAATAGAACCTTCTTGAAAACCTATGAATTCTTTAAGATACGCCACCGTTCCTTGAATCTTTTCTCTCTTTCCTATCTCCAGTGATAACCGCAGATTACGATCCTCTTGTATGGCTCCATTATATACAGATGTTTTACTGGGTCCTATCTCTCTATCATAGTTCTGAAACCAAGTAGATAACTTAATGGGAATGTCACTAATCGTAAAGATATGCTGACTCTTGATATTCGCACCACGCAACCGAGCATGCTCACGAAAGGCCGCTTCTCCATTATTTATGAATCGAAACTTATTGTCATTGTTGATGATGTTTAATTGGATCGAATGCACGCTGTTACTGTTATGAAAAGCATGCTTAATGTCTATTGCCGAATTTCTATTAGAATCACCGGTCAATGAAACATGCCGCTCAGATACTTTATTCTGAATCAACAGCCCACCTCCTAGGCCTACACCGCCTCTGATATGTGATAGAGATTGGTAGGAAACGGCTAGATTAGATGGCGGCAACAGATTCAAATCGGAGGTCCCGTTGAGCGCACTCTGAAGATTATGACCCTCCCACACAATGGCGGTGTGTCTCGAGGCTAGACCTTGTATTCGAAGTGTGCTAAGCAAGCCAGGTCCCAAGTTCTGAACAAGTGTCTTACCCCCTTGTGATTCTTGTGAAAGTGGATGGGATACTTCTTCTACTATTGCATCATCAAATCGACTACTCCGGATAATCACATCTACCGTATCCTGCATCTGAGCGAGACTACCCAGTGGCACTAAATTTAAAATGCATATTACAACAAGCCAAGCCTGCTTCATAAAATCAAATTTTAAAAATAGGAGAAAGAGTAGATCACCACACCATTGTATCCATGTGTGCAGTACTTATCTACTGACTTTCCTCCGAAGTCGTAAAATCTATGTGCTTAAGGCAGGTCTTCTGGCTCACTCCTATTCTATGCACCTTCCCATTTTTCTTAAAACAGTGGCATTTCGCATAAAAACCTTACAGAGCTTACAGCTACGGGGATAGCTACGGATTCTCACCGTATTCCCTTTTAATCCGACAAAGTCGGCACCTATAAAAGCACAGCAAAAGTATCATTTTTTAATAGAAAGCGGCATGCTTACTAGGTTAATCCCATCACCAGATAGAATAAAGCACTGATGGCACCTATCGTAAGGGCATAAGGCATCTGTGTCTTTACGTGATCTATATGATCTGTGGCAGCTGCCATAGAAGATATAATGGTCGTGTCCGATATAGGCGAACAATGATCTCCGAATACTCCACCACCCAGAATAGCTGCAATTACCATTATCGGATCGCCCCCTATCTGATTAACCATAGGAATACTGATAGCAATCATAATTCCGAAAGTACCCCACGAAGTCCCTGTAGAAAAAGCGATAAACCCGCTGATTAAAAACAACATGAATGGCAATAGTTCTGGAGACAACCATGCGGAAGTAACTTCAGCAATATAGTTGCCCGCATTCAGCTCCTTACAGACTCCGCTTATCGCAAATGCCAACAACATCAATATAGCGAGAGGAATCATCTCAGACACACCTTTTATCGTAAGATCAGCCATTTCTCTAATACCAAATATTCCCTGAAATTTATAGATAATCATAGATAGTAAAATGGCAGCAACAACAGCTGTTAAGACAGCCGTCGATCCAGATCCAGCCCCTATTATATCTACGAATGATGCATCCGACTCAATGGCTTGACTTCCTGTCCAGTATAACACAATCGGCATGGTTAACACCATAGTTATAATCGGAAGAAGCATATTAACAGCCCTGGGAGTTACCCCTTCTTTCACAGCAGTATCTGTAACTTCATCAGAAATCATAGGTTTAGAATCAGGCCATAAAACTTGCCCCGCTTGTGTTCTTTCTTCTGCCCGCTTCATAGGGCCTACATCCTTCTTGAAGATAATGATCAAGGGTACAATTATCAGCGCAAGAAGCGGGTAGATATTGTAAGGAATGGATTGCACCAAAGTGCTAAAAGGCCTATCGAATCCCTGTTCCATAAGTAAACCCATTATAAATGCACCCCAGGCATTGAATGGAATTATAATACAAGATGGAGACGAACCAGAATCCGTTATATAGGCAAGTTTCTCTCTACTGATTCTTAATTTATCGAATACAGGTCTATATAATGCACCTACTGTAAGGACGGATATATTAGATTCGACGAATATGGCTACGCTGGTTATCCATGCCATTAATTGGACACGCATCTTCCCTCCGTTTTCACCATACGTATGGATCCTTTTTTCTAGCCAACCAATAAAGCCAGTCACCCCACCTGACTTCTGAATGAATAAAAGTAAGGCTCCTATCAATCCACTAAATAAAATGGTTCTCGTATTGCCATCGTCTTTAAAAACATCTACTAAACCTTGAAGGGTGTTCATAGTTCCTGTCAATACATTACCTCCAGAAATAACAACCCATCCTCCCCATATACCTGCTATAAGAGAAAGGTATACTTGCTTCGTTTTAATGGCCAAAAGTATAGCCGCGACAGGGGGAATAAGTGACCAGATACCATAGTGTTCCATGTGCTCAAGGTACGCATTAAGTAGCATCTCAATGCATGGATAGATATAAAAGGAATGGATTCAACTACAGATTCACAACACTTCCGTTGGCAGCAGATTTATATATTGCTTCTACAATTCGTATATCACGCATGCCTTCCTCACCAGGCACCATTACGGGTGTACCATTAAGAATGGATAAGGCATCGTCATCCATCTGACGTGCTTGTTGATTCTGTGGATCAGGAGAAAGTATTATACCGTCCGCCGTCTTACCAGCCACACCAGAATAGGATTGAAATGGATCTAAATAATAGCTGCCATTTTCAGCATCAACTTCAAGTCTGTTCCAGTTGTTGCCGAAACTGGTTCTACAAGTGGCTATCGATCCATCTTTAAAGTTTAGCTCACAATAGGTCGTTTCATCCACTTCAGTAAACAACTCAGGACGACTATTTTCATGCCATGCTGTCACACTTACAGGTTCTGCTCCCTTGCTATATCTTGCTCCATTCAATACGTATACACCCATATCATACATGGCTCCACCACCCATGCTTTTTTTAAGTTTCCAGTGATCTTTTCTAGGGTCATAGTAACCCGCTTCTACATTGACTTCGTTGATTTTACCGTAAGGCAATTGGTCTGCCCATTCCATAATCAGTTTCGTATTTTTTTCATGCTGCATTCGATATCCGATAGAAAGAGAAACGCTGTTTTTATTACATGCATCTATAATTGATTTACATTCTACTTCCGTTCGAGCCATCGGCTTTTCACACCATACATGTTTTCCTACCTCAGCAGCCTTTACAGCATACTCGGCGTGTAAGCCCGTAGGGAGGACGATATAGATGACATCTATATCACTATTATTCGCAATCTCATCCATGGTATCGTAAGAATAAATATTCTTATCCGCAAGACCGTATCTTTCTTGCCATTGCGGAATTTTCTCTGGGCTTCCTGTCACCACTCCAGTGAGCTTACAATGCTGGGTTAACTGCAATGCAGGCGCCAGAATATCCGTTGAATAATATCCTAGGCCTACAAGCGCTACACCTAGTTTTCTGTTTTGAGAAGAAGATGTGTGTGGCTTGCAATTCATCATAGATCCACTGATTAATACAGAGCTTGATTTTATAAAATGGCGCCTTTTCATATAGCTAGTTGTTATGAGTATAGTGATGAAGTTACAATTAATATCTATTCTTGTACTATGAAGAAGTCTAAGGATACCAGCAAGCCTTCTATACTGATTGCTTTTCATAAACCTTACAATTGCTTGTCACAGTTTACCAGAGAGACAGCAGATCACATCACGCTCGCTGATTACCTTACAGGCATAGATAGAGATGTCTATCCCATCGGCAGGTTAGATAGAGATAGCGAAGGGCTTTTGCTCCTGACCAATGACGGAAAGATCTCTCATCGCATATTAGATCCTAAACATAAGTTTCCTAAAACATACTGGGCACAAGTAGAGGGCATACCGACTGATGCGGCTATTAAACAACTATCAACTGGTGTGGAAATAAGGATAAAGAAGAAAGCACACCACACAAGACCATGCTTGGCCAAGGTTATTTCTGCGCCTAAAGTTGAAGCAAGAAACCCACCGATTAGATATAGAGAAAACATTCCCACTACTTGGATAGAGCTATCGATAACAGAAGGAAAAAACCGACAGGTAAGAAGGATGTGTGCCGCTGTTGGTTACCCCGTGCTTAGATTAATAAGAGTAAGTATAGGGGATATAAAGCTAGAAGGTATCGCTCATGGCAAATGGAAACACATCACCATCAAGTAAGTCTACTTATAATATCCTTTCAATGATTTCCATCTCATGCTCAGTACACCTAAAATGGCTTCCTTGATAATGTTAGAACTCATTTTAGATTTACCCCTGATTCGATCTGTAAATGTAATTGGGACTTCTTTTAAAGAAAACCCCTTCAAGTGCGCGTAGTATTTCATTTCGATCTGAAATGCATACCCAATAAATTTTATCTTATCGAAGTCTAGAGCCGAAAGCACTTTATTACTGTAGCAGATGAAACCAGCAGTGGGGTCTTTTATTTTCATCCAAGTAATTATCCGTACATACATAGACGCGCCGAAGGACAGTATCAGACGATCTTTAGGCCAGTTCTGAATCCCTCCATCATCTACATATCTAGATCCTATTGCTGCGTCAGCACCGGCTGTACATGCCGCAAGTAATCTATCTAAGTCCGCTGGATTGTGACTAAAATCAGCATCCATTTCGAATATATAATCATATTCTTTTTCTAAACCATACTTAAATCCAGCAATGTATGCTGTACCGAGTCCTAGTTTTCCCTCTCGCTGCAGGAGATGAAGCCTGTTTCCATAGGAAGCTTGTAATTCAATCACCTTCTCACCTGTGCCATCTGGCGATCCATCATCAACAATCAGCACATGGTACCCTACCTCTCTAGATAGAACAGCTTCTATGATGAGCTCTACATTCTCAATTTCATTGTACGTAGGTATGATGACTAGATACTTAGACACTGCTTCCATTTGCTTCAGGCATAAATGTAGTTATTTTAATGCCTCGATATCCATATAAGAATTAATATTTTTAGATAAGTCTGTCTGACTGATATGAATCAATCATACTGTAGACCTTATCGAAGATGTCTTCCACACCAGGCTTGGTAAAGTAGTCTCCATCAGATCCGAAAGGTGGTCTGTGTGCATGTGCTGTCAAAGTCTGAGGATCGAAATCAAGATACTCGTAAGCACCCTGTTTTTCTAGAACTTCTTGCATCATAAACCCTGTAGCACCACCTGGAACATCCTCATCTAAGAACAATACCTTATTCGTTTTTTTGATAGATTCAAGTATAATATGCTCTAAGTCAAAAGGTAAAAGCGTCTGAACATCAATTACTTCTACTTCAATTCCAGCACTGGTTAATAATTCCGAAGCTTTCATTGCAATCCTTACACAAGAACCATACGTAACTAAAGTGACATCTTTTCCTTCCTTAAGCACCTCAGGCATACCGACGGGAACTGTAAAATCGGAAATGTTATCCGGTAATCGTTCTTTTAATCTATACCCATTGAGGCTTTCGATAACCAGTGCTGGATCGTCCGACTTCATCAGGGTATTGTATATTCCAGCTGCTTGAACCATATTTCTAGGACAAGCGACTACCATTCCTCGTAATGCATTGATAATCATACCTAGAGGAGATCCACTGTGCCATATTCCTTCTAGTCTATGTCCTCTAGACCTAACAATACATGTAGATCTCTGATTGTTAGCTGATCGATATCTCAGACTAGCAAGATCATCTGTAAGAGCTGACATTGCGTATACGAGATAATCTAAATACTGAATTTCAGCAATGGGCCTGAACCCTCGGATTCCTAATCCTATCCCTTGCCCGATGATACTCCATTCTCTTATACCTGCATCGAATACACGTTCTTCTCCATACTTTTCTTGCAAGCCTGCGAAGCCTTGATTTACATCTCCGATGTGACCTACATCCTCTCCGAAAGCCAAAAGTGTTTCATCTTCTTCGAATTTTTTATCGAAGAAAGTATTCAATATCTGGTATCCGTTTAGAACCTTAGATTCTTCGGTATATGTTGCTGGTACAATAGGGACATTTATTGCAGCCTTAGGATTCTCACTATATAAATAGGTAAGG
>CAZFJO010000041.1:0-18190 GCA_964518915.1 uncultured Saprospiraceae bacterium | reverse complement strand
ACCATTGCATACTATGTCTATGAAAAAAGATTACTTCTATGTAGCCATTCAGGTTTTAATATTCATCCTTTTCTGTGTTGATTTCACCAGGCTTCAAGTGATCGATCCACTGCCCTTCCTAGGGATTTTAATTTCATTCCTAGGCTTGGTTACCGCAGTGACAGCCATACTTCAACTTAAAACCCATCTTACGCCGTTACCTACCCCTAAGAAAAGTGGCACCTTAATTACCACAGGAATGTTTGGTTTAGTCAGACACCCTATCTACTTGGGAATAATTATGATTCTCTTCGGTATAAGTATTTACTATGGAAGTGTATATAAACTGATCCTGACCTTCTTGATGTACATACTATTTGACTTTAAGTCTAAATATGAAGAGGAATTGCTTCATGAGCTATACCCTGAATATGAGATCTATAAAAACCATGTTGCTAAGATTATACCCTTCTTAAAATAACATAGTCTACCGCATGAAATTGTAGCTGTGTACTTTTGACGTAGGAATTATGACAGTGGACGTAAAGATGCAGTAACGATTAAAGCGCTATTAATCACTGTATTCCCTTTCTTTAGGATCAGATCACAGAAATATAACTATTGTATGATTCATTCCCGGATAACCACGATTTACAGAATCACATCATCCCCGTCACATGTATAGCATAGGATATGATATAGGAACCTCATCTATCAAAGCTTCTCTACTAGAACTAGAGAGTGGTCGTGTAGTAAAACAGATTGCTTATCCAGACAATGAAATGGAAATAATTACGCATGCTGAAGGGTGGGCAGAACAAGACCCTAATGAATGGTGGAATGCCGTATGCTCCGCAACTAAAAAACTACTTTCAATAACCGATGTAAAACCTGAACAGATCAAGTCCATCGGAATAGCTTATCAGATGCATGGACTTGTCCTCGTGGATAAAAACCAGGAACTGCTCCGGTCCTCTATTATCTGGTGCGATAGTAGATCCGTAGATATTGGAGATAAAGCACTTCAAGATCTAGGTGATGATTATTGCTTCGGTCATCTATTAAACACACCTGGCAATTTTACTGCTTCAAAATTAAAATGGGTCCAGGATAACGAAGCTGAACTATACCAGAAAATACACAAAGCTATGCTGCCGGGTGATTACATTGCGATGAAACTTTCCGGCGAGATCAATACGACTGTAAGTGGATTGTCGGAAGGTATATTTTGGGATTTTAAAAACAACAGTCTTGCTACAACTTTGCTAGATTACTACGGAATTGATACTGGCATCTTACCGACTGTAGTTGAAAATTTCGAACCCCAAGGCAAGGTTTCCAAAACAGCTGCCGACCAGACTGGCCTAGCAGAAGGAACAGCCATCACATATAGAGCCGGTGACCAACCTAATAATGCCCTTTCGTTAAACATACTAAACCCAGGAGACATTGCAGCTACAGGAGGGACATCTGGTGTCGTATACGGTATATCCGACTCACTTAAATATGACGATCAATCCAGGGTCAATGGATTCGCCCATGTGAATCATAGCAATGAATCCATCCGAATCGGGCAATTGCTCTGCATCAACGGAGCTGGCAGTCAATACGCATGGATAAGAAAAAACATTTCTGATTCCCACACGAGTTATGCGGATATGGAGACCCTCATTGCAAGTATCCCGATCGGGTCAGAAGGATTGAGGATCTTACCGTATGGCAATGGGGCCGAGCGCATGTTAAACAATAGACTTACAGGAGCACAGTTTAGTAATGTACAGTTTAATACTCATCGCAAGGAACATTTTTACAGAGCGGCTTTAGAAGGCATAGCCTTCTCTTTCGTCTATGGCATTAAGGTATTAGAAAACCTCGGTATAGAGCCGAAATTAATAAGAGTCGGAAACGACAATCTTTTTCAATCTTCTACCTTTTCCAATACCATTGTCAACTTACTAGGCTGCTCCATAGAAATGGTAGAAACGACAGGTGCAACTGGAGCTGCTAAAGCCAGTGGGATAGGAATAGGATTTTACAGCAATCTAAAAGAAGCTGTCGGTGGATTGAAAGTAATAAAGGAATATATACCTGCAACGGAAAACGGTGCCTACGAGGAGGCCTACTCTAGCTGGGGCCATGCATTATCTAAGTTGATTGAATCTTAATTTCAAGCGACTGATTTTAACTTGCCTATATTGATTAATAAACGAGAAAAAAACATCCAATGATTTCATATTTTAAGAACATCGATAAAATACAATTCGAAGGAAGAGATTCTAAAAACCCATTGGCCTTTCGGTGGTATGAAGAAGATAGAATGGTCAATGGAAAAAAAATGAAAGACCATTTTAAGTTTGCAATTGCCTATTGGCATTCATTATGTGGAGGTGGAGCCGATCCTTTTGGTTCAGTGACTAGACCCATGCCCTGGCTGAAATCAGACGATCCTGTCCAGCAAGCTAAGGATAAAATGGATGCCGCCTTCGAATTCATAACTAAAATAGGCGCACCCTATTATTGTTTTCATGACATTGATCTTATCGATGAAGGCCACTCGATTGAGGAATATGAAAACAGAATGGACATCATTACCGATTATGCTCGGTTGAAACAGAATGAGACTGGGGTAAAATTGTTGTGGGGTACTGCGAATCTATTCTCCCATCCCAGGTACATGAATGGAGCAAGTACGAATCCTGACTTCAACGTTGTAGCTCGAGCAGGCGTACAGATCAAGAGAGCCATTGATGCCACAATAAAGCTCGGTGGTGAAAATTATGTTTTTTGGGGAGGAAGAGAAGGTTATATGTCCATTCTTAATACGGATATGAAAAGAGAGATTGATCACCTAGCAAGGTTTCTCCACATGGCTAAGGACTATGGAAGGAAGCATGGTTTTACTGGCACATTTTTAATCGAACCTAAACCCATGGAGCCTTCGAAGCATCAGTATGATTTTGATGCCGCCACTGTAATAGGGTTTCTCAGAGAATATGACTTGATGGAAGATTTCGCCATCAACCTAGAAGTGAATCACGCCACACTTGCTGGCCATACGATGGAACATGAGATGACAGTTGCTGCAGCCGCAGGTATGCTGGGAAGCATGGATGCCAATAGAGGAGATTACCAGAATGGCTGGGACACAGATCAATTCCCTATTGACATCTACGAATTAACGAAGATGATGATGGTCTTTCTGGAAGTAGATGGATTTACAACTGGAGGTATAAATTTCGACGCTAAAATCAGGAGAAACAGTTCAGATTTAGAAGATCTTTTCATCGCACATGTCTCTGGGATGGATGCTTTTGCAAGGGCATTGATCATTGCAGATGACATACTTTCCCATTCTGAATACCCGCAGATGAAGGCTTCGAGGTACAGTTCATTCGACTCAGGCGATGGAAAATCCTATGAAGAAGGCAAGCTATCTCTAGAAGACTTGTACCATATTGCTAAGGCACATGGTGAACCTCAACAGACCAGTGGAAAACAAGAATTATACGAACAGCTCATAAACATGTATATTTAGAACTGGATTCCCATTTAAATCAAAATGACAACAACGAATGAGTAATACATTATCGACACTAGACTGGATTGTAATCGCGGGTTATTTCGGATTATTATTGGCATTGGCTTATTGGGTTATCCGACAGAAAAACAAGGATAGTGAAGACTATTTTCTAGCAGGAAGAAATATGGGCTGGTTTGTAGTAGGTGCATCCATATTCGCATCTAATATAGGTTCTGAGCACGTAGTCGGATTGGCTGGTTCAGGAGCAGCAGATAAGTTTCCTCTGTTGATATATGAATTGCATGCATGGATTGTATTACTCCTTGCCTGGTTATTTCTACCCTTTTATGTGAGAAGTGGTGTATTCACCATGCCTGAATTTCTCGAAAAAAGATTTGGTGAAAAAGCAAGGTGGTTTCTATCGATTTTCAGTCTTGTCGCCTATGTCCTTACTAAGGTTTCTGTAACTCTATATGCTGGGGGAATAGTGATATCTACATTATTGGGGATATCCTTTATGACAGGTGCATTGGCGACCGTTATACTCACTGGACTGTATACAGTTCTAGGCGGGATGAGAGCTGTAGTATACACAGAAACCTTGCAAGCCGTAATCCTTGTAATCGGAGCCGCTACCTTGACGTTTTTAGGATTGTCCGCTGCCGGAGGATGGGATAGTATTGTTACTACGGTAAATAGTGAAGTACGTCCAGACTACATGAACATGTGGAGATCTATGAACGACAATGATTATCCATGGCACTGGCTGGTATTGTCATCTAGTATTGTAGGGATATGGTATTGGTGTACAGATCAAGTTATCGTACAGAGGGTTCTTACCGCTAAGAACATTACTGAAGCAAGAAGGGGAAGTATCTTCGGTGCTTTTCTTAAATTGATGCCAGTCTTTCTTTTTCTTATTCCTGGTATTATCGCACTGGTACTCAACCTGAGAGGTGAATTGTCTTATGACACGCCAGATCAAGCCTTTCCTGCATTGATGATGCACGTACTCCCCTCTGGTTTAAGAGGACTTGTTGCGGCTGGATTGATGGCGGCTTTGATGTCATCCTTGGCTTCCGTATTCAATAGTTGCTCTACCCTATTTACGATAGACATCTACAAGAAAATAAAACCTGAAGCGACAGAAAAGCAGATGGTAAAAATGGGCCGGATCGCGACCGCAGTGGTTGTACTTCTCGGAATTGCTTGGGTACCTGTAATAGAAGACCTTGCAGGAGGAGCACTTTACGGATATCTGCAGAGTGTACAAGCATATATTGCGCCTCCCATTACTGCCGTATTTTTACTCGGTATATTCTTTAGTCGTATAAACAATAGAGGAGCTCTAGCTACCTTGTTTTCTGGATTGGCTATAGCCGCAATAAGATTAACCCTAGAGGTTATGAAAGACGGACTTGATCCTGGTGGTTTTTTATTCCAGATTGCAGATATGAACTTCCTTAAATTCTCAACTTTTTTCTTCTTGTATTGTGTAGCCGTTGCTGTGGTCGTTTCATTACTGACACCTGCTCAATCTAAACAATCAATAGAAGGGCTTACAATGGGTTCAATAACGGAAGAACAAAAACAAGCGAATGCATCCAGTTATACATGGGTAGATATCGTAGCGTCATTGTTTGTGATCGCAGTTGTTGCTTTTGTAATGGTTTACTTTAGTTGATAGTATTCAGACGGATTGATTCTGAATGTTGATGTCTTAATTTTTGCTTCGTTTAGGGTAATGTCTATTTGCGTAAGCGCAAATAAGAAGGTATTCCACTGGAACAACTCTACTAGGATTGAAAGAGCCATTGCTTCAAGACTGAGAAACAGAAGAGGTAGAAAGGAACAATGGAAGTATTATTGTCTATGAACCATACGGTACTCAGGTCTATAGTCAAAAAAAGATAAAGGACACTTTACTTGCCCTTTATCTTCATTACTTAAGGATTATACTTCCTCTATACGCTTTCGTTTTTCTTGTATTTCCTATTTTACTTGTATCCGTTTAGACTGTGCTTTAGGGGCACCTAGTACTTCAGATCTATGGGTAGGCAGTGCCGTACCGACGAAGACTTCATATGCTCCTTTTTCTATTTTTAAATCTCCCTTTTCATTGTACTTAGAAAATGCTTTTGAGTCTAATGTTAACTGGACGTTCTGTGTTCCACTAGCGGGTATTTTTACGCGTTCGAAACTCCGCAAATCAAAATTCGTGTCCGTATCCACTCGGTTTACCTTTCTCACGTATACTTGGATAACTTCTTCTACTTCCATGTCTGAATCATTAGAGACATCAATAGAAAGGGTAAGTTCTTGATTCTTCTTAATTGACTCTGAGGATGTCTTGAGATTAGACAGTGAGATTTCAGAATAACTGAGCCCGAAACCAAAAGGATAAAGAGGTTCTTTTTTCATATAGCGATACGTTCTATCCTTCATATTGTAATCCTCGTAAGGAGGAAGGTCTTCTATAGAATGTACGAAAGTCACCGGTAATTTTCCTGAAGGAGATGACTTACCATAGATAATATCACCTACAGCCTGCCCACCTTGTTCTCCAGGGTACCATGCATAAAGAATGGCATCAGCCAATTCATGAACTTCTGGACTTGAAATAGCACTTCCACCCGTGATCACCACGATTAAATTTTTAGCCTTGCTCCTCATCAATCTAAGAAACTCGATCTGATGAGGAGGCAGGTTGATATATTCGCGATCACCGAAAGAGGGAGATGCTATGGCCTCCCCTTCTTCGCCTTCTAACAATTGCGTAATACCCATACAGGCAATCGTCACGTCTGCCACTTCTGCTTCTTCAGAATACCAATCCATCGGATTTACATTAGGCCTGTCCATCAGTGATCCTTGAACATACCTGATCGCGGTGTGATCAGAAACATTGTCAGCTATGCCCTCAAGCATCGTGCGTAGGTCAGAACTTATGCCGTAATAATTAGCAAGCAATGCTTGAATATTAGCAGCCATCGGACCTGTAACGAATACATTTTTCATGTTAGGGTCTAAAGGTAAGACACCATTGTTTTTCAACATCACAATAGATTTTCTAGCAGCTTCATAGGATAGCGCGACATGGTCTTCACTCCTTACTACATCTGTTTCTATCTTATCGTATGGCACACTCCCTTCTGGATCGAACAATCCCAACTTGAATCTGGTCCGCAACAATTGCTTTAAGTTTTTATCGACTTCTTTTTCCGTAGTTAAGCCCATTCCTATGGCATCAACAATTGCAGGATATGTATTACCACAATTCAGATTGCAACCGCCATTCAGTGCCAGTGCTGCAGCTTCTTCTTTAGTCTTTGTTATATTATGTCCTTGATAAAAATCTTGTATTGCCCAGCAATCTGAGACGTAATATCCTTTAAATTTCCATTTCTTTCTAAGCACTTCATCCATCAAGTAAGTATGTGCATTACACGCCTCACCATTGGTTCGATTATAAGCACCCATAACCCCTTCAACCTTAGCTTCTGTCACCAGAGCCTCGAAGGCAGGCAAGTACGTATTCCACAAGTCATGCTTAGAAACAACAGCGTCGAAAACGTGCCTTAGTTTTTCTGGCCCACTATGGACTGCATAATGCTTAGCCATAGCGGCAACTTTCAATTGATCTCCACTTCCTTGAAGACCGTTGACGAATGATACGCCCATTCTACTTATAAGATGTGGATCTTCTCCATATGTTTCTTGACCCCGACCCCATCTCGGATCTCTAAATAAGTTCACATTAGGAGACCAGTATGTTAAGCCAGCATATCTATCCATGTAATCTACCTTCTTATTGGCATTGTACTTAGCTCTACCTTCATCGGCAATGGCCATCCCTATTCTGTGCATTAAGTCCTTATCAAATGTCGCTGCCAATCCTATGGCTTGAGGAAATACCGTGGCTTTTCCATTTCGAGCTATTCCATGCAGGCACTCATTCCACCAACTGTAATTTCTAATCCCTAATCGAGGAATCCCAGGTGCTTCATACATGAGCTGGTCTGCCTTTTCCTGAAGCGTCATTTTACTGACAAGATCATCGACGCGTTTAGTTATATCTGCCGAAGGATTAAGGTAAAGATCAGTAGCCTGATTGTTCTGACCATTGATAATTGAATAGCAGAAAATCATTAACAGTAGAAGAACGTTATTTTTCATTATGCATGTATTTAATCAATCCTATTCAATGTTTAACCCATATTGCATCTAAACTACTCTTATCGAAAATTTTATACAAAAAATAAGAAAAGGGTAAATCTGTTCTTTGTAATATGGGACTTATGTTGAACCCTCTATTTCTCACGAGGGTATAAGTCTGTTGTTTTTCCTATATCGGATGCCAAAAAACTTACTTTCCATTTATTATTTCGTGAAAATCACCATTGATATAATAATTATCAATACATAGTGATATTCTTAAAACAATTAACTGAGACAAATAAAAGAAATTAATAAGATTGTCACAGAAAGAAGTACTACTACAATGTGTCTCAGAGTTTAACTATTTTTACTTCATTAATACTTCATCTTGTATGATATATACAGATGAACGAAAAGATGCTTTATTCAATTTTAAGGTATTCAGGGTCCGCATTTTTAAGACCCTAGAAGCGCCATAAATTGTTAATCTAATCTGTGAAAAATGTATGCAATAGGATATGACATTGGTAGTTCTTCGATAAAAGCAGCATTAGTAGACACGTCTAATAATATTGTAAAGAAGGTTGTCCAGTCCCCGGTTCAAGAATTAGATATCATATCTAGGCAATCTGGGTGGGCAGAACAGCATCCACATACGTGGTGGAACAACCTGCGTCAAGCAACAGAAAAATTACTATTTCAATCGGGCGTATCGCCTCATGATATAAAGAGTATCGGTATAGCTTATCAGATGCATGGACTCGTACTGGTAGATGAGGCTCATGAAGTTCTCAGACCAGCAATAATCTGGTGCGACAGCAGGGCGACGCATATAGGCATGGATGCTTTTTCAGAATTGGGTACAGATTATTGTCTAGACAATCTACTTAATTCCCCAGGCAATTTTACTGCTTCGAAATTAAAATGGATTAAAGACAATGAGCCCGAGACTTATTCAAGAATATATAAGATCATGTTGCCAGGAGATTATATTGCCATGAAACTTTCTGGGGAGGCAACAACGACTATAGGGGGATTGTCAGAAGCCATCTTGTGGAATTACAGAAAAAAAGAGATCGCCCATAAGGTTTTAGAATACTACGATATAGATGCTCGATTGATCCCAGACTTAGTAGATACTTTCACCCCAGATCTAAAGGTAACGGCAACTGCAGCCGGTGAACTGGGATTAAAAGAAGGCACACTTGTTTCTTACAGAGCTGGGGATCAACCTAATAATGCGCTTGCTTTAAGTGTGATGCATCCGGGAGAGCTTTCGGCAACCAGTGGCACATCTGGAGTTGTGTATGCGGTTACAGATAAATTGATGTGCGACCGTAAGCACAGGGTCAATTCCTTTACCCATGTCAACTATAGCAAGAGCCTGGATAGAATAGGTGTTTTACTCTGCATTAATGGCGCGGGGATTCAATACTCGTGGATTAAACACCAGATAGCCCGCGACAATCAATCCTATGAGGACATGGAAAGAATGGTCAGTAGTGTACCGATCGGCTCAGAAGGATTGTGCATTCTGCCTTTTGGAAATGGTGCAGAGAGAATGTTTAACAATAGCAACATAGAGTCCCACATCTTAAATCTCGAATTCAATCGCCACAGCAGGGCACACTTATACCGTGCTTCATTAGAAGGAGTAGCTTTCAGCTTTGTTCATGGGATAAATATTCTAACTGAAATGGGCATTGACGCAGAACACATCCGCGTAGGCAATGACAATATGTTTCGATCAGCAACATTCGCATCGACGGTGGCTACCCTTACGAATTGTCAGATTGATGTGTACGATACTACAGGAGCAGTCGGGGCTGCAAGAGCGAGTGGTGTTGCTGGTCAGCACTATGCTAGTATAGAGGAAGCATTTATAGATCTTGAACCTATAAAAACACATCAGCCTTCATTAAATCATGGCATGTGTAGTCAGGCATATAGCTATTGGTTGTCCGGCCTCGGAAAGGTCATGAATACGAATAAAGACACAAGCTTAAAAATTAAAACGCTCAACGAGAAAAAGAAGGATCTAGAAACGGCATTGAATAAAAACCAGCAAAAGATAGTGTCTCAAGGATTAATCATTGATAAGATTAAATCAGAATTGAACAACATTCAAGAAGCCTTAAGTAGAAAAGACTCAAGCAAATTAAATATCAACAAGCTTAAGAATAAGGTCTATAATTTGTCGAAAGAGATTGAAAAAGAAAATGCGCTCGATGGCAATTTAAAATACCTCAACAATGAATATATTCAGACTGTATCTACGAAGCATCCAGGTTTGTCTTTGGATGATTTAAAATTGTGTTATCTGATTAAAATGAAACTAACTTCTAAAGAAATTGCTTCTAGTCTAAACATTTCCTTGAGGGGAGCAGAGACACGGAGGTATAGACTTAAAAAGAAGCTTTCTGTACCGAGTGATTCTTCCGTTATAGCTTATCTATTGAATCTGGAATGAGATAAGCAGTAATTCAACTCCACCTTCTACAAGCTAAAATCTGGCATTGGGAAAGGATGAAAAATACCTTTTAAAATTATAGAGAAAATCTGGCTCTTACCACTCATACTTATAGCTGGAGGGGTTAATCTTACCTCAGTTTTCAAGAAAAAAGAAAATCTGTAAATAAATTTTCATAGGTCATTACCATAAATCAAAAATACCTATTACATTTGTTATGTAGACTTAGTCTAAATACAATGAATAGAAATAAAGTAAGAGTATTGCATCGTTATCTAGGATTCTTCCTAGCTGGAATAATGGCGGTATACGCCATCAGTGGAATTGTCCTGATATTCAGAGATACCGATTTTCTAAAGAAGAAAACTTCCTACGAAAAAGTGCTTGAAACAAATCTCAATGCAGAACAACTGGGTAAAGAAATAAAAATCAGAAACTTAAAATTTACCAAGCAAGATGGACCTGTCTATCAATTTAAGCAAGGGACTTACAACAGTAGCAGTGGGGAGACTTCATATTGCTTAACTAAACTTCCATTCATCCTGGATAAGATGACTAAGATGCATAAAGCCAAGTCCGCAGAGCCATTGTTCTTCCTTAATATCTTTTTCGGATTAGGACTGCTGTTCTTCGTACTCTCGTCCTTCTGGATGTTTATGCCCAGTTCATCAATTTTCAGAAAAGGGATGTATTTTACGCTGGGAGGTGCTATCTTAACACTTCTCCTACTATTTGTGTAAACGGACAAGAAAAAATGAACATTGAAAATAAAAACACCCGAATACTGAAAATGGTATAAACACTATCTATCTACTATCTGTGAAGTATTAATTTAACTTCAAAACCGAAGGATGATTACAACACTGTAGTCATCCTTTTTTTATTCCATTTAAGCCTCCTTTCATACTTAACACTTCTAACTCAGGATCATCTTCCAGAAGCTGCATGACAACATGCATGGACTTCCTCCCTAGACTGCAATAAAACACCACTGGCTTCTCGCCCTCAGGCTCCCAATCATAGATATCAAACTGGGACAACGGCAAGTGCTCTACCTCCGGAAAAATAGACACATGATCTTTTATTTCAAGAATGGAAACGATGTGGTAGCGTTCTCGATTCTCCAGCAATTCATCGTACCCTATATCTGGAACAGCACACATTCTAGGATCTACATAACTTTCAGACTGCCATACTTCACCTAAAGGTTTATTCCATGATTTCTTCAATGACATATTCAACTGCTTATAATCACTGACATTCTGGATAAGCAATCTCCCGACCAGAGAACTTCTGCCAGAAATCAACCACTTAATCGCTTCAGATGCTTGTATTAACCCCATGATACCAGCCAGGGTATTCATCACACCCACTTCTGCACATGTAGGAATTTTATTATCTGGAATAGGAAAGACATCTCTTAAGTGGATGTCATCATCCGAGGCATTCTTAAAAAAAGAAGCATACCCTTCTTCCTTGTGAAGGGCTGCATAAGCTACAGGTATTCTATGAAGGTGGCAATAATCATTGACCAAGTACTTCGCATAGACACTATCTGTACATTCTAGGACCAGTTCTGCACCCGCTATGACTTCTGATATGTTCTGCTTAGAAACCATTGCGGACTGAGTCACCACTTCTACATCAGGGTTAAGTGCTTCGATCCGATCTGATAACTGTTGCGCCTTACCGACTTCCTTACTGGGGGTGAAAAAAACCTGACGGTGCAGATTACTTACATCCGGGTAGTCACCATCTATTAGTATGAGATGACCGACACCAGCTGCTGCCAGATACATCGCTGCAATGGCTCCTAAACCGCCACATCCGACAATCGCTACAGTAGCAGCAAGCAACTTCTCCTGCCCTACCACACCTATACTATCTAGTGACAACTGTCGTGCATAACGTTGCTTATCCATCAATCATCTTCTGGGCCATAAATGCTTTTTTCTCTTCTACTGTATTGACATTGAGGATGACTTCATTGTCATCGATATCCCATAATGAAACATCAGAATTGATCAATACTTTACGTGGACAGGCGTATCCTAAGGATAAAAACTGAAGCATCCGAGGATATGCTCGTGGTTCGTATATGGAGATAAGTGGTTCCGGAAAAGGATTGCCATGGCCTCTTACAGCTGTAGCCACCTTACTGGGATTTCGCTTATCGATTAATGTCTGCAAGGTTGTTAAATCGAGGTTAGGCAAGTCGCATGCCAGCACCAACCACGCTGATTCAGGGTCCGACATCATGGCACTGATGATTGCCCCGAATGGGCCCATACTTGGCATCTTATCCTTGATTACTGAGCATTCTCCTACTACATCTAGATTGTAATCATGAGGTTTAGAGATGTGAGATTCTAGTCCCAGTTCACGACACACGGAAGCAAGATGTAATTCCATCGGCTGACCATGATAATCAATCTGTGATTTATCCTTGCCCATCCTGCTGCTTTTTCCACCTGCCAGAATCAAGGCCTTCAGACGAGGAATCCTCGATTCGACATCGTTTCGGATCTTATCATAAAGTTTCTGAATTTCCCCCATGGTTATGACCATCGTATCTTTAGAAATCTTAGAGTTCAGAAAATCGAATATCTCTTCTTGCGATTCTTTTACTACAATGGCATACACATCTGTAAGTTCATCTATCCTTCTAAGCAAGGATGCTTCCTTCTTAGGGTCGATCAATACGATCTGCTTCTGCCCTGGATAATGATTGCCATTAACGACAACAACGTCAGCGTCTACATTCTGAAAATAATCATCGTATTCATTCCAGTAAGTATGAGCTGGATGTTCTAGCAACTTATTTCCGATCTGCTTGCAATATTGTCCATCGCCTTCGGCATGATCAGCGTCTATATAGAAAGTTTTCAGCGCTGGCAGGTAACTTACTAGGGACTGATAGAATGTAGATATAGAACCACAATTCGTCCCATAGATGGCCCATTCCAGTCGGTGATAATTCCCTCGCTTTACCCTAGTTAAGGGTGGATGCTTATGATGTCTTTCTTTCATAATCACTTTTTCCTCCAGTTTTCTTAATTAATTTTATGTCACAGATCTCCATGTCATGACTGAGTGCTTTACACATATCATAGATGGTTAATGCTGCAGTCGCCACTCCTTGCAAAGCCTCCATTTCTACGCCGGTCTGAGATTGCGTTTTTACGCTACACATAATCTGAAAGGCATCTACACTGTCTTCGATTTCTATTTTACACCCTGAAATCGGAATCTGATGACAGAAAGGTATTGCTTCGTATGTTTTCTTAACACTCATTGTTCCAGCAATGATGGCTGTCTGCAAGATAGAGCCTTTCTTAGATTGAAACCCTTTCTCTTTAAGGTGTCGCATGACCACTTCTCCTACCACGATTTTTCCAGAAGCAATTGCTACCCTTGAGGTTACCGCTTTACCGGATACGTCTACCATTCCAGGGCTTCCTTTTTCATCTACGTGAGTGAGTTTTTTTTCCTCCATGATCTGATTTTGTTCTAGTAAACGATGCGCTTGTAAGGTATGAAGTTATAAACTTCCCCCGCTAAGAAAGTTTCTTTTCCTCGAGGCAAAATAATAAAACCATTCATCTTAGTGGGGTTAACTAGGTCTCCTGATCCATTGCCATGACCTACTTCACCTAGGAGTTGTCCATCGGAGTCTACCAATAATTTCGCTTGCGCAAAATATTCTAAATCTGGCTTAAAATGGACCTCACTCTTCAACTTTACAGGTATGAAATTTCCAGGATCTTGACCGAGACACATTTTAATCCAAGGAACAAAATAGCGATGAAAGCAAGCGAAAGATGAAACAGGATTTCCAGGAAAAGCAAAAACTGTCTTCTCTTCTTTTATCCCGAACCAGAATGGTTTACCAGGTCTCTGCCTGACCCTGTGGAATTTTTTCTCAACGCCTAATTCTTCTAATACTTGGGGTATAAAATCGAACTTCCCTTTAGACACGCCTCCTGCCATCATTAACACATCGATCTCTTCTAGCTCATTTTTCAGCTTTCTATAGATTTCATCTGGTTCATCTGGCAGATGCAACAATCGAGTCCTTACTCCCATATCATTGAGTATGGCCTCCATAACCAACACATTAGACTTTCGGATCTGGTGAGCTTCTGGAACAACATCAACTTCTACAAGTTCGTCACCAGAAGAAACAATCAATGCTGTAGGCATTTTTCTAACGGATACAATTGCTTTCCCTACCGTCGCAAGAACGCCGATGTCTATGGGACTTAATTTCTTACCTGCCTTCAGAAGGATTTCATCTTGCTGGTGATCTGACCCTTTAAAATGAATATTCTGCTTTTGCTTAACATCAACAAGGATCGTGAATCCATCTTCGTTTTCTTCTAAGTCCTCATATCTTATGATGGTATCTGCTCCGATCGGACACACAGCTCCTGTCATGATTTCGATGCAAGACGACGCATCTTCTAAAGTACGCTGCGGTTCTCCTGCAGCTACTGTTTTTTCCTTACGAAATGTTCTTCTCCCACTCTGATAAGCAGCATATGAAATGGCTATGCCATCCATAGTTACTCTATGGAACGGAGGCATCGCCCGATCACAATAAATGTCTTCTGCAAGTATACATCCATCTGCTTGATCTATAGCGACCGGCTCTACACCATAATCAATCTTATGTGCCATTATAATGTCTAGGGCCTCTCCTACTGTAATCATAGTTAACCTCCTATCGTTGTCATGCTTCTAAAAACCTCGTCGCTGCGCTCAGCTTCTTCAGCGTGGCCATCCATTTTTTTCTTCAGAATGGTTGCTCGTATGATTTTTTTCAGATCGTCGTTACCCATACTATTATCGCGCACGGCTGCCATAAGGTCTACTCCTTGCTGCGCATATAAGCAGGTAAGCAATTCACCTTTGGGCGTAAGCCTGATCCGATTACATGTTCCACATAGTGATCTAGAATATGAAGGAATGATACCACATCTATAATGTCCATCAACCAAGTAAGTAAGAGAAGAACTTCCTTTCAATCCAGGCAACTGATCTACTGAAGAAAAATGATTCCTCAAGGTCGATGCCATGACTTGTGCATCATAGTAAACCGTTTTGTTGCCATCGTCCTCATTGAAGGGCATGGCTTCAATAAATCGTACTTCGATCTTATGCTTCATTCCGTAACGGATAAAGTCTGCCATCTCATGATCGTTGACACCTTTCATCACAACCATATTGATTTTTACTGGAATTCCGAGACGTACACATTCTAGAATGTTAGCTTCAACTTCTAGAAAATTATCCCTCCTTGTAATCATTAAGAATGCATTCCTATCCAGAGAATCAAGAGAAATATTGAGACTGCTTATATTAAGATCTGCGAGTTCATCAAAATGATGGTGCAGGAGAGAAGCATTCGTAGTAATGTGGAAAGATGAAAACAAGGGTCTCAGTGATCCGAGCAGTTTACTTATGTCCTTCCGGACAAATGGTTCTCCACCCGTAAGTCTCACCTTGGTAACACCTAGTTCGCTGAAGATGGTAGCAAGCCGCACCATTTCTTCATAAGAAAGGAGGTCTTCTCGTTTTGAAAAATCAATACCTTCTTCAGGCATACAATACCTGCATCTGAGGTTACACCGATCCGTAACACCGATTCTCAAGTAATCTAGTGTTCTACCATACGTATCAACTAATTTCTCATTCATCCATATATAGAGCTTCGCTCACACAATCTACCAAAATATTAATGAAGCGATTTAAAAAGATATGTTAATAAAAACAGAAGTAGTTGTTTTAAGACGAGCTTAAGAAGCTATCATACAGCCTTCCTTCGATTCCGTCTCTTATATGCTCTCTGGGTGTCGTTTCAGACCAGGCTTCTAAGAAAACCTAGATTATCAGCCAGCCCTTCTATCGGTCTTTCTACAAAGCCACCTACATCGTAACCGTTCTTACGGGCACAATCTATGACGATATCGCGACAGTGAGAAGCAATAGATCCTATAAAATAAAGAGGGACATCTTGTAGCTCCGCATCATAATGAGAGAGCACATCATTAAAAAACCAATGGATCGAAGAAGACAAAATAGACTTCATACTATCTTTTTCTTTATGCTCTATTGCGAATCTCGCATAGCTTGCAAGGTAAGACGATGGAGAAACCGAGGAATTGTATAATTTATTTTTTACGGATTCTACATCCACCTCATATCTTTCTTCAAGTATGATCTTTAGCTCTTGAGGTAACTTCTTAAGAAAATAAAGCCGAAGCAATTCTCTACCGATCATACTGCCACTTCCTATATCTAACACTTGATAACCCAGAGAAGGAATATAAAACTTCACCTCTTCTCCATCGTAGTAACACGCATGGCTTCCTGTGCCTAATATTGCCACCACACTAGGACCAGATGAAGAAGCATAAACCGCCCCTTCTATATCTCCGCTTACACAAATCTTATCGACTTGATTAAAATAAGAACTTAAGAAGGACTCCATCTTTTCGCTACCTATACCTGCTGCACAGCCAGAACCGAAAAAATATATTTCACGAATTTCAGATTTAAACGCTGTTCCTAGATCTGATCCATTTAAAGCATGGTGCATGTCACTGCTTGTTGCATGCATCGGGTTAACTCCGCTCGTAACTACAGAATATAAGACCTTCCCTTCATCATTAAGTACCCTCCAGTCACACTTAGTAGAACCTCCGTCTGCAATAAGAATCATAGATTATCGAATTGTGAAACATTCTATATCTCTTTAAATAATAAAGCCAAGATAATGATTCGATATATATGGTGCACACTCAGGATAAGATTCACAGTAATAAAGCCCTTTTTCAAGTGGACCATTCCTAAGAATAGAATGTAAGGATAAAATAAATTAGATACAGGATGTGATGGAATACATAAATCAGAAATGAAGTCGGATGTTTTTGAAGGGTATAAAAACGAAAAATGACCACCGTGAGGTAGTCATTTTTTCAGGTTTCATTCAGTAGCCCAATACGGCTCACACATTATTTAAATCCAGGTGGATGTTCTCAATATCCACCTTTATGACACTATGAGATGAGCCACACCCCTACTTTAACATGTGTTATAGTTCACATATTTATTTTAACCAGATGTAAAAAATTGATTTACAAGTCCATTACTAAATTATGTAGACTTATTTTTATTACGAACAGATGTCTTACCCTTTCTAATCGACGCAATAAGGACACATTCTAAGTAATTTTTAGGGTCGTTAATTATATTAAAACCATAAAGATGTATTTTGCATTTAAATAGGTATGCAAGACTACATAACCATAATTGTCAATAGTTACAAAGGGTACGCGGGTTACCTATGGAATGAGATCACACACCCTACGATACACTCTTATTTTTACTGGTTGATAGGTATTTCGTTGTTGTTTTTCACCATAGAGGTTGTCTTGCCCTGGAGGAAAAATCAATCTAAAATTCGCAGAGACTTCTGGCTAGATGGATTTTATATGTTTTTCAATTTCTTCCTCTTTTCGCTTATCATATATAATGCCGCTTCAGACCTGGTTGTTAATGTCTTTAACGATGTCATAGTAGGTGTCACTGGGTTTAACCTTCAAGCCTCTAATCCGATTAGAAACTTACCTATGTGGTCTATTCTTCTTATAGGCTTCGTAGTGAGGGACTTTATACAATGGTGGATCCATAGATTATTGCACAGGGTTCCTAAGTTGTGGGAATTCCATAAGGTACATCATTCTGTGCAAGAGATGGGTTTCGCCGCCCATCTTAGATACCACTGGATGGAGAATGTAGTTTATAGATCGCTAGAATATATTCCATTGGCTTTACTAGGAATCGGTTTATATGACTTTTTCATTATCCATTTATTTACCCTTGCATGGGGGCACTTTAACCATTCTAATTTTTCAATATCTGGATATTGGACTGGTGGAATAGTAGGTTTGTTAATCGGATTAATGGTTGTGTTTAGTATGGCTGACTTGCATGTACTAGAAGGATCTTCTTTTATAGTCAAGGGCACCGCATTAATAGGAATAACGGCTGTGGGTTCG
>CAZFJO010000040.1:0-18195 GCA_964518915.1 uncultured Saprospiraceae bacterium | reverse complement strand
CTAAGTACCAACCACCTTAGTGCTCAGTGTGCAACATGGGAAGGAAACCCGAAAATGGATGATGCTAAGAATGCTCACTCTATTTACCGACAAGCTATAAAAACCAAAGATTACGAACTTGCCTTTAAAAACTGGCAGATTGCTTATGACATTGCTCCTGCCGCTGACGGCAAGCGAGACTACCACTTTATAGATGGTGCTGGCATATATAAGCATATGTTTGAGCAAGAAACAGATGAAGCTAAAAAAGAAGAATATGCTGCAAATGCTATTAAATTATACGACGAAGCGATAGCATGTTATGAAGCTAAAGGAATCATCCTTAAGCAAGCTACTGATGAAAATTATCAGAAAAAAATCGGATTCGTAGAAGGTAGAAAAGCATTTGACATGTTTTATACTTTCGGAACTCCACATGCTGAAGTAAGATCGGTTTTAGAAAATGCTGTAGAAGTAGGAGGTAATGACACAGAATACATTGTTTTCGCTCCTTATACTGAAGTTGTACTCACTCAGTTTACCAATGATAATATGGATAAGGCTACCGCGCGAGGTATCTATGATAAGCTAAACGCCATTGCTGATTACAATATTGAAAACAATCAGAAGCTAGGATCATACTATAAGCAGGCCAAAGAATCTATGAATGGTAGATTCACCTACATAGAAAGACAGATTTTCGATTGTGATTATTTCGTCGATAAATTAAGACCTGAATATGAGGCAGATCCTGATAACCCAGAAGTAATCAAGAAAACCCTGGCTATATTGAAAGGTCAGGGCTGTGAGCCTGGTAATGCTATGTACGATGAGTTAGATGGAAAATGGAAGCAATATGCTTCTGAAGAAAATGCTCGAAGACAAGCAGAATTCGAAGCCAATAATCCTAGAATTATGGCGAGAAAGGCATACGATGCTGGAGATTTCCCTACGGCTATCGCTAAGTACAGAGAAGCAATAGCTGGTGAAGAAGATCCTAGTAAAAAAGCATCATATCTCTTTTCTGTAGCTTCTATACAATTCAGAAAACTAAATGAACTATCTAACGCCAGATCTACTGCACAGGAAGCAGCTGCGCTTAGACCTAACTGGGGACGGCCACACATGCTTATAGGCGATATGTATGGTAAGAGTTCCAGAAACTGTGGAGATGCGTGGAACCAGAGATTGGTTGTCCTGAAAGCCATAGAAACTTACCAGTATGCTAAGTCTGTAGATGCAGAAGTTGCATCTGAAGCCAGCGATAGAATATCTAAGTATAGAGGATCTATGCCTGATAAGAATGAAGGCTTCATGAGAGGGGTAAAAGAAGGACAGAAAGTATCCGTAGGATGCTGGATCGGAGGAAGTGTAACCGTCCGTTACGCCAACTAACTTCCGCTAAGAAAATTTAAAAAAAGCCCTTACCTATGTAAGGGCTTTTTTTTATGCTGCTAGATCATAAAGTAAAATGGAGTGCAGAAATAATACTGCGTAGAATGCAGGATGAACTGTACCTTTCAGCCTCAACCATGGGAAAAATAGAAGTAGAGAATATGTATTCTGAGGAGGTTCTATTATAAAGAAACCTAATTTCTTAAGCTGCCTGATACGCCTTTTTACACCACAATCAATGTTTACAACCATCTATGAGATAATTGAAATTGTTTATTATTGTACCTAGACAACGATATAATTATGAAATTAAGATTCTTCTTACTCTTGATTACCCCACTATTTTTATTTCAATGTTCTCCTAAACCTACTGAACCTATAGTTGAGACTCCGGTAGTTGAAAAAGTGATCAAGCCAGATCCCAATACACCTTGTATGACTCTCAACCAATTGAAAGGGTATAAAAGAGAAGAAGTGGAAAACGCCTATGTCTTATATAGAGATCAGATAAAGCTCGGGACAAAAGAAGCAGCATACCCACTCTGGCAGAAAGCGTTTTATGGTGCGCCTGGGGCCAATGGTAAGGTAAAGTACCATTACAATGACGGCATTGAAATATTCAAGCATTTTTTCACTCAAGAAACAGATGAAAATATAAAGAAGTCTTATGTAGATTCTGTGAGAATGGTATATGATAAGCGGGCAGAATGTTTCGGAGAGGAAGAATATATAGCCGGGAGAAAGGCATTTGATTTTTATTACACATTTAACGAGTATGTAGATGAAGAAGAGATCTGGAGTCTTTTCTTGGAAAATGTCGATTCAAAGGGTGAAAAAACAGATTATTTCGTCGTGAATCCTTTTACTAAAATGCTGTTCGACAGAATTCTTCAGAAAAAAATAAGTTATGAAGAAGGTAGAAAATACGCAGACATAGTTTTCAATGCAGTCGATTATGGCGTAAACAATTGTGAAGGAAAAAATTGTGAAGCATGGGAAATAATAGAAGCATATGCACCTGTCCGCTTAGAAGCGCTCGAGGGCTTAGACAGTTTCTACCTCTGTGATTACTACGATTCGAAGTATTACCCGATCTACCAAGCAGATCCGGACAATTGTGAGTCTATAGAACTGGCATACCGTAGGTTACTGAGGGGACAATGTGCACAAGACAATCCACACTTAATAGAACTAAAGTCTGCTAAGGCGACCAAGTGTTATACTCCGCCGCCACCGCCAGGCCCACTTAAGCAAGCCTTCAATGCGTACAACGAAGGTGACTACCGAAATGCCATTCGATTGTTTGAGGAATTCGTTGAAAAAACCGAGGATGTAAATAAGAAGGCTAAGTATACGCTGCTTATCGCAAAAATATATTATGGTGACTTAAAAGACTATCCATCCAGTAGAAAATATGCTTTAAAATCAGCTACTTACAGGGAAAACTGGGGTGAGCCTTATATGCTGATAGGAAAACTATATGCATCATCTGGCCCACTTTGTGGTCCTGGCAGAGGCTGGGATTCTCAGATCGTCACATGGCCAGCAATCGACAAGTGGCAGTACGCCAAGAAAATCGACCCAGAAGCTGCTGCTGAAGCCAATGACTTGATCAGGCAATATTGGCAATATATGCCTAACAAGGAAGATATATTCCAGAGAAGAAAACAACCCAATGATTCGTTCCGAGTAGGCTGTTGGATACAAGAAAACACGACAATTAGAACTTCTGATTAACTACCACTTCTTGATTTAGGGTACTGAATACGTATGATTTCTTACATATAACAGACATAAAAGGGGTCATTAGGATAAAGGATGTATGTCACCCTTTTTAGAATTGAATTAAATATATGTAAATTGTGTTATCAGTATGGAGCCAGATTTAATATCAACCAAGGAAAAATGATGATAGGTATTAAAATCACTCTGCAGTATTAACTAATTCTAAACACATGTTAAATAGAAGACGTCAACCCCAGAGCGGCTACGGAGGTGGCTACGGTCAACAACCTAGAAGGAGTAGAGGAATAAGCGGAGCGTTGCTTATAGCCCTAGTCCTTGGTGGGATTTCTGTTTTTAAGTATTGCAGTAACCAACAAGAAAATCCTATTACGGGTGAGATGCAACATGTAAATATTTCGCCAGACCAGGAAGTGGCATTGGGCTTACAATCTGCTCCACAGATGATGCAACAACATGGAGGCTTATACCCTGATCAACGACTTCAAGACCACGTCAAGGCGGTTGGAAATCGGCTGGTTAGAAATTCTGTTTCCAAGAGATCTGATTATTCATTCGATTTTCACTTATTAAGAGATGACAGAGTGGTTAATGCATTCGCTCTACCAGGTGGGCAAGTTTTTATTACAGCTGCCTTATATGAACGCCTAGAGAATGAAGACCAACTTGCTGGTGTCCTAGGTCATGAAGTAGGTCATGTCATCCATCGGCATGGAGCAGAAAGATTGGCTAAAATGGAATTGACCCAAGGGCTGACCGGTGCTGCTGTTGTTGCTGCTGGAGACTACAGTACGGCACAAGCCGCGCAGATGATCGGCAATGTTATCAACATGAAGTACGGTCGAGATCAAGAACTTGAATCAGATGACTGGGGCGTGAGGATAATGATAGAAGCTGGTTATAATCCTGAAGAACTTATAGGTGTTATGGATATTCTAGAACAAGCGTCTGGAGGAGGAAATGGCCAACCAGAATTTATGTCCAGTCACCCTAGCCCTGAAAACAGAAGAGATGAAATAAGAAATGCAGTTGAAAAATATAGAAATCAAGTAATTCAATAATATTACCCTAAAAAGTCATTTAAACCATATGTTATGAATGACTTCAAATTTAAACTTAAATACTATGGCAAACTTTTTTGAATCTAAAAATCCTGTTTTAAACGAAGATAAGTTGAGAAAATCATCTATCGAAAAAGGGATTTCCGTGGACCAGTCTGGTCCTATAATAATGAGAAATGAAGAAGCAATGACTGTAAATGGTGCAGTAAATAAGACCTTCTTACTTTTCGGGTTGATGATGATTACAACAACCATCAGTTGGATGATGCCATCTAATTTCCTATTGATAGTAGGTGGTGTAGGTGGACTGATCCTCGCGCTTGCTGGTGTATTTAAACCACAATATTCCGCAACGATAGCTCCGGGTTATGCCCTATTCGAGGGATTGTTTCTAGGGACCATCTCTTATATGTATGCCAATGCGTTTTACCCTGGCATCGTTATCCAAGCCATCGGATTAACCATGGGTACACTTGTCATGATGCTGCTTATATATAAGTCAGGATTGATTAAAGTTACAGGTAAGTTTAAGACTGGAGTCCTCATGGCTACCGGAGCAATTATGCTGATGTACGTTGTATCTTTCATAGGAAGTTTCCTAGGATTCAACGTTCCGTACTTACACGACAACGGACCTATTGGAATCGGAATCAGTGTCGTCATAATTGGTGTTGCTGCTTTAAACCTTCTTATAGACTTTGATTTGTTTGAAAAAGGTGAGCAACATCAAGCTCCTAAGTATATGGAATGGTTTGCAGGAATGGCTCTATTGATTACCCTAGTGTGGTTATATATAGAATTTCTACGTTTGCTTTCTAAGCTTAACAGAGACTAGCTGGAGCCTATTAAAAATATTAAAAAGCAAAAAGGGTTGTGAACAATGTTCGCAACCCTTTTTTAAACTCGCAATAATTATATAAATATGAAAGTAAATCTTAAAATGGAAGCCACCATCACTTAGCCTCCGTTCAAAATTGCTAACTATTCTCCTCTACAGATTCTTTTAAGTTCTACAAGCTCTTCTCTAGAGTTAACGGTAACTAACTCATCTGTTTCCTTAATCTTAACAATAAGTGGGAATGCCAGTTTAGGCTTAGCTTGTGTCGGATAAGCATTCTTCCATCTTCTCAAGAGTCTCTTAAGATCTTCTCTATCTTCTAGTGTTACAATCTCACCAGATGGTAATTCTATATTGGTAGGAAACTGAACTCTGTAGCAACTGTTGTTAAGTCTAGGGTGACTATTTATATATTCTCTTACACACCCCTTCGTTGCATCTACTAACTCTTCTTTAGATTCTGCAGTAATAATTTCTCCTTCATCAGTCATTATATCTAAAGGATAACCTAGACGGGGCTTATCTTCAGCATCTGGATTGTCTACTTTCCAGGTTCTTATAGCAGTTTTCATTTCTGAATAACTATCAACGGAAGCAGTTGTACCATCTGGAAAGACTAAATCAATCGGAAATACTAATTCAAAACACCCCCTTATGCCCACTTTGGCATTTCGTTGCATTATGAATACAGCATCTTCTGTATAATTTTCGATGTTTTCTATAGGAGTAGTTTCTTCTTCACTACATGATGAAAAGAAAATTCCTGTTGCTAATACCAGTACAAGGATTAAATTAAATTTTAAGGTAGTCATTGGACGATTATTTTGTAAATATGCAGAGAGCCTAGAATGAATTGATCTTATTTTCTGTGTATGGCTCATCTATATACCTGAGTTAAAAAATTTAATACATCTGGATAAGGAGGTGAAATCCATTCTGTACTCAAATCGGAATGTTAAAATTTTCTTAACAATAGAAATCCACGTATTTTCGATAGACCTTTATGTATAATTTCTGAGCACAGGTTAAGCAGGATACTTAACTGACAGAAAGGATTACCATTCCTACTATACTGGCAAAACCAAAAAGTAATGACAGATTATCAACTCTGGAGTAAACTTAAAGAAGGGAGTAAGCAAGCGCTTCAAGAAATTTACGAGCGAGAGGCAGACTATATGTATAGTTATGGTAGACGGTTTTCTAATGACGAGCATACCGTACTTGACGCCATCCAAGAGCTATTTATTGAAATCTGGGAAAAAAGAGAAACAATAGGAATGACCGATAAGATCAGACCTTATCTATTAACTTCCCTAAGAAGAAAGATTATTAAAAGTGCTAAATCTAGCATGAGGATGATTTCTGATGGTGAAGACCATGATATTAAGTTCAGGTCAGAAGAAGGTGTCGAAAGTGATATAATACAAGATGAGACGCAGAAAGAAAATAAAAAACGCCTTCAACTCGGATTGCAGAAATTAAGTGATCGACAGCGGGAAGCCATACATCTAAAGTACCTGCAAGAAAGGTCTTATGAGGAGATCGGCGAAATTATGGATATCAACTATCAATCTGTCCGTAACTTAATATCTCAAGGAATTAAGAAAATGAGAGAATATGTCAACACGAGCTAAAAAAAAATAACTTTTATAGAGTACATAGATATACTTTATGCCTTATACAGGTAAATCAATTATATATCATGTACAGCAACCTAGCAACTAAAAATATCAGCTATACAATAATCATGATAATATTAACATCGATAGTATACTCTTGCGAGCAAGAAGAAAGCGCCCATATCTCGGATGAAATCGGTCCTTATATGGACAGGTTTATTGAAGAAGGAGCGCTTAGAGGCTATGAAGTTGTAATTGACTATAAGCGTTTATCCGCCTCCGTCAGTTCTATAAGTGGAAGTGGCGTTATAGGTCAGTGTGTGAGCTATAGCAATGAAAGCCAAGAAATTCTCATAAGTGCAGAGTTCTGGAATTCTGCTTCTGAGTTGAATAGAGAATTCCTAGTCTTTCACGAAATGGGGCATTGCATCCTTGATAGATCCCATGACGACAGGACCGATCATGCAGGTAGATGTCTATCCATCATGAATTCTGGCTCTACAAATTGTCGCAATCTTTATAATACCACGACTCGATCCGATTTTATTGACGAGCTTTTCAACTAGATTATTATGGATAAAAAATTTACAACATATAGTATTGAAGAATTAGCCGCAGATGAGTCTTTTATTTCATGGGTTACCTCTGGAGATAATGGACAAGAATGGGAGCAATTCATGGAAAAAAACCCTTCCCTAAATGACCGCGTCCACGAAGCTAAAGAGCTGGTTGTATTCCTGCGTAGGGAGCCGACTAAGATGACTCCAGAAGTTAAGAAAAATCTCTGGGCTCATATAGATGCTAAAACGCCTCAAGAAGCAGTCGTGAAACCTATGAAAACACAATGGACCAAGTGGGCAAGTGCAGCTGCTGCAGTATTGATTATAGGATGGGTCAGCATATCGTTATTCAACAATTCATCCATAGAAGAACACATAACCCAGAACAATCAGATGGCATCTGTGAACCTTCCAGATGACTCTTTTATAAAACTGAACAGTGCCTCTAAGTTGACATATGATGAAGACAACTTCAACAGTGATAGAAAATTAAACTTACAAGGAGAAGCATTCTTCCAAGTAGAAAAAGGCAGTTCCTTTACCGTGGATCTAGATCATGGTTCTGTAACTGTTCTAGGTACAAGCTTCAACATCTACGCTAGAACAGACAGCATTTCTGTTGTATGCTATACTGGTAAAGTAAGTGTCAAGAATGAACGCGATGAAGAAGTAATTCTTACTAAAGGTATGAGTGCGTCATTTACTAAAAATAGCAATAAGCAATTCTCATCTAAAAACATTCTATTGTCGGAAGAACCTACATGGATGAGTGGAAGATTCGAATACGAGGATAGACCCTTGCATGAAATTTTCGATGAATTATCTAGACAATATGATGTTGCAATAAATTATCCTCCTTCTATAGCAAAGAAAAGAGTCAACTTTTCGTTTAGTAAAGAAGGAATAGAAAAAATCATAAAAGAAATTGCCTTCATTGCAGACATCAATGATTATACCATAAGCGGAAAGAACGTGACTATATCTGAATGACCATACGCAAGTTATATACTACACTATTACTATTGATCATTTCTCAAGGTCTGGTTAGGTCTCAGAACCATACGGAACATATAAAAGACCTTATCTTTCAGCTGAGTACTTCTTATAATGTAGATATTGCATACGCCACAGACATTATTAAAGAAGCAACAGATGTTTCAGAAGCTAGATTCGATCCTTCCTTGCCAATTGAAAAAAATTTAGAATTTCTTTTCGGTCATTCTTCCCTATCTTATTATGTTGTTAATGATTCTAAGATCTTATTAAAATTAAGAAGCGATTTAGAAGCAACAACTCCTAGCCACTTATCCTTGTCGGGATTTACACGTGACCATTCATCTCGTGCACCGCTACCATATGCATCATTGTTTATTGAAGGGACTTCGATAGGTACAATATCTAATGATGCGGGTTATTTTTCATTGGAAAATTTGCCGGAAGGCACCGACACCATAACGATTAGTTACCTGGGCTATAAAAGAAAGAAAATAAGCGTCGACGATTTCAATGCTGATCAAGAAATATATCTAGAAATTGACCATTCGATTTTACAGGAAGTTACGATTGTTGTCAGTCCTCAGACCATACATCATAATGCGATTGACGGACATATAAATCTCAACAACCATCAATTCATGGAAGTCGCAGCCGTTGATATTTATGGGAGTGATTTGTTCCGCAGTATACAGACCTTATCAGGTGTCAATGCAACACTAGATCGAGGGGGAGAAATCCGTTTAAGGGGTTCAGCCCCGGAAGAGACACTAATTGTTCTAGATGGAATAAAGCTCTACAATGTAGACCACTACTATGGAATCTTCAGTTCTATAAATCCTGAGTTTGTTTCAGAAGTGAATCTTTATAAAAACAATGTTCCTGTTCAATATGAAAGTAGAATAGGAGGAATGGTCGATATGCGATCTGTCGATAAAATAGAAAAAACAACTGGGAATCTAGAGGTCGATTTTATGAAAGCCAGACTTAACTCTATGGTTAAAATTTCAGATAAAGTAGGAATAAATATAGGAGCCAGAATCAACCATACTGATCCTTCTTCTACGCCGCTTTCTGACCAAGTTACAGATTTAGAATTGAGCAGTACCATAATTGAAAACCTCGTTGATAGGCGCAGTCAACTTATAGAAGCGACTCCTTCCTTTAACTTTCAAGACTACAATTTCAGTGTTCATATATCACCGATAAAGGCATGGGACATAAGACTCAATGGAATCTATTCTCGTGATAGATTTAACAACGATTATGAGAATACCATTAAGATCGCGAAGACCAACGGAAGATCTTTTTTCGATGAGGTTTTTAGTTCCGATGAAAAATGGAGCAACGCCGGCGCTTCATTGCAATCCCTATATAGACTGAACGAAAAAAATCATTTACAATTTTCTCTATCTCAATCTTATTCTGATACCGACATCAACACGCATGTAGGTATCGTACGGAATAGAGTCAATGGTACTACGAATGAATTTGCCTATACACAAGATGTAGAAAACCGAGTTGAAAATACTTCCGGTAAGTTAGAGTGGAAAAGTCAGAAGTCATTACTCGGTGTAGAAATTTCTGCAACAGACAATGACTTTCTATTTGATGAAAATACCAATAAAAAGTTAACCAGAAATCAGTTCTATAACGAATACAGTTTTTTTCTTTCTCATGACATCGTTTCTACAGAACGTGCATTTATTTCATTAAATGGGAGGACAACCTATAACGACCAGATTAACAATACAACTTTCAATCCGAGTGTCTTTATCAATTATAACTTCAATGATGCCATTTCTATTAAAGGATCAGCTGCGACGATGAATCAGAATTTAAGGCAAGTCTCGTTCGAGAATAGGCTGGGTCAATTTAGAAACATGTACGTACTTGCCGACCAAGATATCATCCCTCAAGGGAGTTCCCATATGTACATGCTAGGCATGAGTTACAAGCAGAATAATTGGTCTTTAGATGTAGAATCATACTTAAAAAACCAGGCTGGGACAATCGGGTTCTACCCAGACGATATAGGAATTGATGTAATCGACGTAACACCGAATGGTTCTGGAAATTATTCTATCTACAGTGGTACAACGAGGATCATAGGAGCCGATGTGTCGATTACTTATGACAATGGCCCTTTCTTCTCCATGTTGAACTATACATTAAGTAAATCTGATGATGAATTTCAAGAATTATTTAGAGGTTCTTCGTTTCCATCACAGTATGATCGCAGACATCAATTAAAATGGATGGTTGGTTATAGAGTCGGATCTTTTCATCTTTCGAGTGGATTCTTTTTTGCTTCGGGGAGACCATATACATCATTCGAGAAATTTACAGAAGCAATTTCAAGAGCGAATGTATCTGTAGAAGATGCGTTCAGATATTTAGAACCCTATGCTAGAATAGATCTTTCCGCACAGTATGATTTTAATTTTTCTTCCAAAACAATCTACTTAAGAGCATCGGTTTACAACATTACTGACCGTCTGAATGTAAGATACATACAACAGACGTTTTCTGCTTCTGCTTTAGACATAGTCCAGAACAATTCTCTTGTGCTAGGTTCTGAGGCAGCACTTATAGGTAGATTGTTTAATCTAAGCGCAGGGTTTTCTTTCTGAAAAACTATTCAGAATTCTTGCTTTCATTCCAGGTCTTAAATAGGGGCTCTTGGCTTATTCTTGTTTTAGGAACTTCCTCCAAGGGATCGCAGGCTTCCAAGTTTTCGTGGCATTCTGCAGGCAATTGTTGATAGAGTTCTGTCCCTTTCGTTTTCCACGATATCATATCGTCTGATACTTCTCTGATGACTCTTCCAGGATTACCTACAACTAGGCTTCGAGCGGGAATAACGGTATCTGCCTTAATCATGGTGAGTGCTCCTATGATGGATTCATCACCGATCTCAACCCGATCCATGATGACACTATTCATGCCGATGAGGCTATTCCTTCCGATATGGGCACCATGGATTATGGCACCATGTCCGATATGAGCGTTCTCTTCTAATACCACTGTTATTCCGGGAAACATATGGATGGTACAGTTTTCCTGAACATTGCATCCATCGTTTATGATAATTCCACCCCAGTCTCCTCTGATGGCTGCACCTGGACCTATATATACATGCTTGCCTATGACAACATTACCTGTTACCGCAGCTTGAGGGTGTACATAAGAGGATGGATGTACAACGGGAATAAACTCTTTATATCTATAGATCATAAGCTAGCGTATAGAGGACACAAGGGCTATATGCACGAGTGCCATTTTCATAATTACATCTATTTCAGGATTAAGTTCGTCTTCTATGATCCAGTCCCTAGGATCTCCTTCATATTCTGTGAACATGGCCCAGTATCCATACTCCTTGCTATCTACAATCCATTCATCAGCAATATTACCGTATCGAGTGGCGATATTCAATCTTATATCCTTGTACCTTAAGGTCCACTGTCTTGTGTCTCCCGGCCACTGGGTTCTGATGGTAACAAGATCGCTGCCATTCCGCATCTCCCAATACTCGAATACGTTATTGCGAGGCATCAATACGTCTCCATCCAGGTCGTAAATCTCAAACTCCCATTCCGTCCAGTCATTATTGAGTGGCCACTTAATCTCTAGGGTGCCATCCGATTCCTCAGATTCGGCATATACCTTCCATTCAGTGAGGTTATCATCCCATACGGCACTGATGCCTATAATGGATTGAGCATAACCTTCTAGGGGCAAGACTGTACCGAGAAAAAATAGTATTGCACTTATCTTAGAACGGAAGATCATCGAAGCTTTCGCTCTCGGTACTGGTCTTAGGCTCTTCTGATGGAAAGTCGAATGGATCTGGAGCAGCAGAACTTGTCGCGGCTTCCGGAGTCGGAGCTGGAGCTTCTGTAGATACCTTTTCAATCTTCCATGCATTAAGGTTTGTAAAATATTTTTCATTCCATTCTCTTCCTCTGAGGTCGAAATATACCTTCACCGGTTGAGCATCTGTATACCCATCCACAATGCCACATCTATCCTGTGTAAGCTGGAACTTGATGTATTGTGGATAGTTTCCTTCTGTTACTATAACGAACTCTCTAGCCTGAAAGGTGTCCGTTTTATTCTCTGTATCAAAAATCTTATGAATTTTTCCTTCTATTTCGAATGACATATCGCTTGTTTATTATTCTTTATTTTAATTGAAATATAGATATTATGAATTGCTTGCCTTAGTAAGCTTTCGCAAATATTACTTTTTTCTTAGACGGTGCACCACTATAGATACATACTCCATCTTCTTCCTCAGCATCTATAGGAATACAACGAATGGTTGCTTTCGTCTCTTCCTTGATTTTCTTTTCCGTTTCTTCTGTTCCGTCCCAGTGAGCCGATATAAATCCACCTTTTTTATCTAGAACTTCCTTAAATGAATCGAAATCAGAGACTTCAGAAGTATGTTCTGTTCTGTAATCAACCGCTTTATTAAACAGATTATCCTGTATCTCATCTAGTAAATTTACAACATAGTCTATGGTTGTATCGATAGGGATAGAAGTCTTTTCTTTCGTATCTCTACGCGCCACTTCTATCTGACCTTTTTCGAGATCTCGTTTTCCTATACCCAGCCTCACTGGAACACCTTTCATTTCGTATTCAGCGAATTTAAACCCAGGACGCTTTTTAGCATCGTCGTCTAATTTCACAGATATACCCTTGGCTTTTAGTGCTTTCTGAATCTCTTCCGCTTTTTCCATGATTTCAGGAAGCGGTTTCGGAATAGGTACAATAACCACTTGGATAGGTGCCAGCTTAGGAGGTAAGACCAGCCCTTCATCATCAGAGTGGGTCATAATTAATCCACCGACCAATCGGGTAGACACTCCCCATGATGTAGCCCATACAAGTTCTTCCTTATTCTCACTTGTCAGATACTTCACGTCAAATGCTTTGGCAAAATTCTGTCCTAAAAAATGAGAAGTACCCGCTTGAAGTGCCTTGCCATCCTGCATCAATGCTTCGATGGTATATGTTTCATCCGCTCCTGCGAATCGCTCACTCTCTGTTTTGGTACCCTTGATAACTGGCATACCGATGTAATCTTCTGAAAATCGGGTATAAATTTCATGTATCAACTCTGCTTCCTTCACTGCTTCTTCCTTCGTCGCATGTGCTGTATGGCCTTCTTGCCACAGAAATTCTGAAGTTCTTAAGAAAGGACGCGTTCTCATCTCCCAGCGGACGACATTGGCCCACTGATTAATCAGAAGTGGAAGATCTCTATATGATTGTATCCAATCTCGATAGGTATCCCAGATTATGGTCTCTGAAGTAGGCCTTACGATCAATTCTTCTTCCAACTTAGCCGATGGATCGACAATTACACCATCTCCATTAGGGTCATTCATTAAGCGGTGATGGGTAACTACAGCGCATTCCTTAGCGAATCCCTCTACATGCTTCGCTTCCTTACTCAGAAAGCTTTTCGGTATAAATAATGGGAAGCAAGCATTGACATGGCCCGTTTCCTTAAACATGGAATCTAACTGAGCTTGCATCTTTTCCCATATAGCATATCCATAGGGTTTAATTACCATACAGCCTCTTACAGGAGAATTATCGGCTAATCCAGCTTTCTTAACGATATCTAGATACCACTGGGAGTAATCTTCGTTTCTATTTGTTATTTCTTTGGCCATACGACAGAAAGTGTTATGATTCAGCTAGTTGTTGTTAATTCTTTGCTAAAAAGAAACTTCAGGCAAGATTTCTACGTAGAATATGTAGAAGGTTGCTAGAAGTATGACAACCAGCAGTATTAACAAAATTTAAATTGACTTTTAATACTGTATTAACTAAATAATAGGCGCAAAAGTAATAAATTGCAAATGACAGTAATAGGAGAGTCAGAAATATTACGGTTACGACTTAAACATTAAAGATTATGAAATACGAATTACGATCCATCTACCTAAGCTTCCTGCTCATAGCAGGAGTATCATCCAGCATCAGCGCACAGTTTGATGATCTGTATTTCAACCCTGAAACGGATGAGAGTTTTTATGAAGAAACTTCTTATGATAACTACAGCGATGTAGAGTATGACGATGCGTCTTACGATGATTATGATGACGATTACTATGCTTATGAGAGTGGTAATGAGTATTATGATGATTATGACTATAGGTATACCAACCGTATCAGAAGGTTCAACAGAAACAACAGAAGTAATTTCGGATATTTCTCATCATGTTATGTAGGAAGTGGGTTCGGATTTGGAAATTCATTGATTTCTATAAACTTCGGTAACCCATACGGGTTCAATAATTTCAATTCATTCAATAGATGGAACCGCTGGAATAGATTTAACAGATGGAATAGCTGGAATTCTAACTTCTATGCTAACAGCTACTGGGGAAATGGATGGGGTGGATATAACAATCCTTATGGAGGATATGGATTCAATAATGGTCCTTTCTTCGGGAACGGATTCGGAGGTAATGCATACTGTCCTCCTGGATTCAACAGGTACAACAACAATAATAACAACTACTTTAATAGTGTAGTTAACAATAGATACGATCGCAGTACCAACCCGAACGGTGTAGTATATGGCTCGCGTAGAAGAACAAGCGGTGTTTCTTCATCTAATGGTAAGCTAGGCAGTCCACGTGGACGATCAGCTGGTAACATTACGGATGGCAATAATAAAACTTCTAATCTGACAAGTAGACGAAGAGGAGACTCAAGAGTGAGTCGAGGAGTTGAAAGCAATTCAGCAAGGACACAAATTACAAGTGGAAAAATTGACTCTAGAAGAAATACAAGAGTTGCTACCCGAGATCAGGGAAATAGGGCTACTAAGATAGAAGGTGCGACTAAGAAGAGAGAAAGAACAACGACAAGAAGTACATCTTCTAGAAACAATAATAGAATCAATACAAGGTCTAGAACTCAACGTACTAAAACGACAAGTACTAGAACTAATTCTTCATCATCTAGAAACAAGGTCAGTACAAGATCGGGTTCATCTAGAAGCTCTATGAACTCAAGTAGAAGTAGAACTACAAGCCGAAGTAATGTCGGAAGTTCTAGGTCATCATCTACTAGATCTAGTGGAAGCAGCAGAAGTTCTTCATCTAGATCTAAGAGCAGTAGTTCTTCTAGAAAAAGAGGAAACTAGACACTTAATTAAGAAAAATATAATCGTGGGGATAGGTAATGTGCATACTTGCCATCCCCATTTTTATACCCTAAATCGAAATATGAAGTGATATAAAGTGTGCCATTCATTCACTTCAAGATATATTAATATGAGATCTTAGATAGATCGAAGAAAAAGAAAAAGAAGATGGGAACTATACATAACAAAGGAATGAAGAATTTAATCTGGGTACTTATCATTTTCCTGACTGCAGGGGAGATTTATGGTCAAGGCTTAGCAGACGCTCTCAGGTTTTCTACTTTTAATCCTGGAGGGACAGCAAGAACGATGGGTGCGGGATCAGCATTTGGTTCGCTAGGAGGTGATTTCGGAGCCATTTCTATCAATCCCGCTACCCTTGCCACCTACCGAGCTTCGGAAGTCGTATTCACTCCTTCTCTACATAACAACAATACAACCTCTGCATTATTCGGAACAACCGGAGAAAGTGATTACTCTAAGAGTAGGTTAGGCTTGGAGAATTTAGGAGTCGTATTCAGTTATCAACCGGAAAGCGACTGGACAACCAGCAATTTAGCCATCGGTCTAAATAAGATTGCTAATTTCAACAATTCCTTTACTTACAGTGGAAACACCATCGGTTCTATTACAGAAAGATGGACAGAACTTGCAAGAGGATTTAGCCCGGATGTATTAGAAGAATTTGAAGCTTTTCCAGCTTTTGTTTCAGGAGCAATATTTGATTTTGACGAGGACAATAATTACGAAACAGATTTTTCTGACAACCCTGACCAGTCTGTCTCTAAGCAACAACTGGTAGAACAATCAGGCTCTATAAATGAAATTCTCATCGCGTGGGCAGGAAATCTCAATAATAAATTTAGTGTCGGTGTATCACTGGGCCTTCCTTTCGTATCATACAATGAACTATCTACCTATGAAGAGCTGGACCCAGATAATGAGAATGATTTCTTCAATAGCCTAGAGTACACAGAATTTTTGACTACTAGCGGCACAGGGTTTAACTTAAGCGCAGGTTTTATCTATGCACCGAGCCCCATATTAAGGGCAGGACTATCGATTAAGAGTCCTACTTGGTTTTTCTTAACCGATGACTTCGATACCAATATTGCATACAGTTTTACAGAAAACGGGGATAATCAGCTATTGTCTGAAGCTTCTCCAGCAGGAACATTTAAGTATAGATTTAATGCTCCATGGATCATTACAGGAAGTCTGAGTTCAGTCTACAGGCTAGGAAGTCTACAAGGGTTCTTGAGTGGAGATGTAGAATATAAAGACTATACCAGTAACTCCTTTAATCTATCTGCTTATAGCTCCAATCCTGATGATAGGGTTTTCGGGCAAGAATTGAATAGACAGATTGCGCAAGAATTACAATCCACTGTATCCTTCAGGATAGGAACTGAGCTGGCTTATCAGAAATTCAGATTTAGACTCGGAACACAGATCTCTCAATCAGCATTCAGAGATGCTGGAAGTGAGACTGACAATGCTTTTACTGCAGGAATAGGTCTAAGAGAAGATCGATTTTTTATAGACCTTGCTTATGTAAGCAGTACCGCATCGTCAGGATATATTCCATATGACCTAAGCGATGACTCTAGAGAACAGTTCGTAAGCAACGAAGCACGGATCGGTCAGATAGCAGCTACAGTAGGATTTAAGTTCTGATCTTTAGCTAAGATATAAACTGATTATCTTTATCACATGGATGATGATATATCGATTTCTTCTTGGTTGAAAAATGAATCCGGTTCTAGACCGGAAAGAGCTTCCTTCTTAGACAAGTTGCAAGAAGGAGAAGAACACATCGCGTATGATAGCCAGAAGGCTATCCACAATGAAGTATTCAGTAAGATAAATTGCCTTGATTGTGGGAATTACTGTAAAACAACGCCTCCTATATACACGAAGAAAGATGTAAAGCGCATCGCCCGACACATAGGTATAACACCGAAGACATTTATCAGAAAATATACAATAGAAGACATAGGCGGAGAGCTGACAGGAATTAAAGTGCCGTGTCATTTTTTGAATGAAGACAATACCTGTTCCATTTATGAAGTAAGGCCAGAAGCTTGCAGGAGATACCCACACACGGATGAGAAAGAATTTGCCGAAAGGCCAGAAATGGCTCAGTATCAATTGTTTACTACTATAAACGATTTAAACGGTTCTAAAGAATTATTTACAGAAGGTCTAAAAGAATTCTGTTTACCTAGTTTTAGATCATCCCATCTATACTCTCCAATGTATAAGCTATCAGCGGTTTTTTTGCAATACAATAGGAGTTCACTACTTTCTGAGGAAAAAACATTTATTCCTTTTGCATAATGAATAGTATCAAAAAGAATTTCATTCTCATTTTCCGAAATTTTCATCAAAAAGGATTTCCTTGAAAAAGAATGAAAATTGAGGACCATTGTTTTATTAGACCATGAAAGCATTTCAGGTCTATAATACCCCCTATCTAAAAAATCCCAACCTACAATAGCCATACTCGGATCCCACACTTTAGTAGAATCGTTGTAGATGGAATTAGTTAAAATAGGCTCATTCTCTATCGTTTTAAAATTTTTAAAATTCTTATCAATTTCAAATATTCCTTCGCCATGAATCCAAATCACATACTTTTCAGACGTATATTTAACAAACCCTAAATTAGCGGAAGAAAGCCTAGCTTTTCTTATGTCGAAGGAAATTGGTATTTCAATCTTATCCTGCTCTCCAGTAAATATATTTACCCTAATCAAAAGAGCGAAATGATTAAAATTGTCATTAAAAAACTCTACATATACTAAATAGTTATCATGATACAATGAAC
>CAZFJO010000039.1:13856-18333 GCA_964518915.1 uncultured Saprospiraceae bacterium | reverse complement strand
TCTGTCAAAGTCATTGAATATCCATTCCTTGGTATCCTGATTTATTTTAAAATCAACCATTGATGTTCTGTCAGCATTAATCTCTACGTCCTCAATCATTCCAGCTAAATTATAATTCCAGAATTGCGGATAATCTTTATCAGAGTATTGAGGTGAAAGCACAAGTACACCGTATTTTTCTGATGCTTCCACCCAAGCATCTCTGTAATCATTTCCATTTCTCCCTGCTCCATGCAGCACCAACAAGACCTTGGAATGTGTATTAAAATTTTCTGGAAGGTGGTAAAATATACGAATCGTTTTATCCTCATTTTCGCCACCTCCATCGATTAAAAAATTTCCTGACCCTTCAATGAGGTTGATTTCATTTAGAGGATTCACCTTAAGGTCCATGATAAGATTCATGTTACAGTGTGGGCATACGCCATCTTTTTCAAATGTAAGTTCATCGCAAGCCATCGCGCAAGGAGGACATCGATATCCTGCGGTTGAAATTGGTTGTTGGTCTTCTGTAAGAGAAAAAGAAAACCATATAAAAACAATTACGGAAAATATGAGGCTTGCCACTAAGAAAACTGTTCTTGTCATTGCAATTTGTTTACAACAAAAATAGGAGGCAACATTTTATGGAGAAGGACAAGTATCCTCAGTATTGGGACAACTTTATATAGGGATAGAAATGTTCTCTGGAATCATATTGCTGTGCTTCTTGAGTAGTTCCCTTAATTGATTGGTGCTTTTTAATCCACATTGATTGGCGACATATTCTACCTTGTGCTTTTCAGATAGCAATTGCGTCGCTTTTTCAACCCTCAGTTTTTCAATATAAGCACCGATTGTGATGCCAGTCGTTTTCTTAAACAGTCGGGTTAGATTACGCGTACTCATATGAACATCTTCTGATACATCGATTAAAGTAAAATGCTTGTGGATGTTCTCGACAAGATAATCTTGTACCTTATGTATGCGATCTTCTATGTGATTTCTGTATTCAAGATAAATGCTTAGCTGTGGATCAGCATCTCCTCTTCTAAAATATATAACGATTTCCTTGGCAATGTCGGTGGCAAATTTGGTCCCGAACAATTGTTCTAAAATATACAATGATAAATCAATGCCTGACGAGACACCAGCACTGGTATAAATGTTTTCATCAGAAACGAACAATCTTTTTTCATGTAGTTTTACACTCGGATATTTCAATCTAAATTTAGATAGATATTTCCAGTGGGTAGTGGCTTCTCTATGATTTAGTATTCCTGCTTCTGCTAAAAGAAATGCACCAGTACATATAGAACAGATGTTGACCCCATTAGAGCCTTGAATTCTTAACCAATCGTAAAAAGTTGATTTCTTTTTTAAGTGCTTCAATTCTGAAATAAATGCATAATCTACACCTGGCACGAATATATAGTCGTTGCTGGTCAGTTGAAATTTATTAAAAGATTCTAACCTAGAAAAATACAGACCAGCGCTACTTTTTATTTCCTCAGATTCATCGGAAGAAACAAAGTGTAGTTCTACGTCTGCACCATATTCCTTGGCTTCATAGAATACATGTGCGGGTCCATTTATATCTAAAAGGTGAACTTTAGGAGGGACTATGAATAGGATTTTTTTATTAATAATAGACTGATTTAATCCTGAAGTTATATATTAAATTTTATACTGCATATTTTATTTCTCAGGGACTTCTGTGGCAAGTTTCCTGAATTATATTTAGAAAGTTAAAGTAGGTGAGAATATTCACGCTCTTTTCACCATCGCTCATTATAATCTATTTTAAATCGCTTTTTAGAATCCACTGGTCTGAACTTCTTTAAAAAATTGTGGCTTAGTCATAGTAAAAACATAAAACTAAAGACTCTTCTTCTATAGGGAGGATTACTCTTGTTTTTTAGATGTTTTTGTCCTCTTTAAGGTATGAAAAAACCTATTCTATTTTGAAACTGATTTACAACGACAAATGAAACATATACTACTGATAACGCTATGCATGGTCTTCTTTCAATTAGAGGCACAAGACCCACTGTATCAAGATGAATTTGACAATAACGTTTTTTCTGTTGGTGACACTCCTAATGGGTATAACATGAACCTTGTGAATGGAAATTTTCAGATCAATGGCGATGGTTCTGCTGGATCGTGGGCAGCTATGGCCTACTTCATGCACGATGGAACGGGTTCAGGAATATTAATAGATGCAAGTACAAGCCCTAAACTTTACATCAAGGCAAAGGGTACGAATCAGCCTAAAATAAGAATAGATTTTCAAGATCAGACAGGTTATGTAACGAATCTAAATCCAGTAGAACTAGATCTTGATGACAACTATGATATATATGAATTTGACTTTAATGGACGTCTACAAGATGGAGCCTTTGGTGGCCCATGTACAAGTTCTCCTTGCATGGTAGACGCATCTAAGTTGCAAGCACTTATAATTTTTGTAAATGCACCTGACGGTGGATACTCAGGCACTATTGACATTGATTGGGTGTCAATAGGAGCACCACTAGATGAATCAGGCTCATCATTGCCAGATCATGAAATAAGGTATAACCAAGTGTCTTATCAAGTAGACAGAACGAAACTAATCAATATAGTTTCTGATAATCCATACAGTGACATAGCGTATTCAATATACCGCGAAGGAGAGTCTCAATCAATTATGGAAGGAATGGCTAGCAGCAATACTAAGTGGGGTCCTAGTGGAGAATATTCAGATGTCATAGACATTACCTCTATCAATACGCCGGGTATATATACGATCGAAACAGCGGATGAATCCGCCACTTTTAATATCGGTTCAGATGGTTACGAACGCTTGTCTGAAGCCTCTATCAAGTATTACTATTTTAATCGTGCCTCACAAGAATTAACGGCTGAATATGCTGGACCATGGGCTAGACGACTTGGACATGCTGACGAACGCGTCATTGTTCATTCATCGGCGGCTTCAGCTGCGAGACCCACGGGTACCATAATTTCATCTCCTAAAGGATGGTATGATGCTGGCGACTACAACAAGTACATTGTAAACAGTGGTATCTCAACCTACACATTGCTTGCGGCATATGAACATTATCCAGATTACTACAATGATCTAAGCTTGTCAATTCCTGAGCAAGGAGGAGACTTACCAGATCTACTCGATGAAGTTAAGTGGAATGTAGATTGGATGTTAAGTATGCAGGATCCATCAGATGGAGGCGTTTATCACAAATTAACAGGTCTCAATTTTTCAGGCATCATTATGCCACACCAATATAATTTCGATCGATATGTAGTTCAGAAAACAACGGCTGCTGCTTTAAATTTCGCTGCTGTCTTGGCCACTGCTTCTAGGATATTTAAAGAGTTCGAAAGTGCTGAACCAGGCTACAGTGAAGCATTATTGGACGCAGCAAAAAATGCATATGCATGGGCTAAAGCCAATCCAAGAATCTATTACCGTCAGCCGTCAAATGTCAATACTGGACAGTATGGTGATGGAAATGTAGTAGATGAATTCGACTGGGCAGCATCAGAATTGTTCATCACAACAGGCGAAGCGAGCTATAAGTCAGACATTAATGAAAACTCAATAGGTAATGGTGTGCCAGCCTGGCCTTACACCGCTCCTCTGGCCCTGATATCATTATCTCATCACGCAGATGATGTAGAAAATGATATCAACGTTAATACGATCAAAGACAAGCTTATTTCTACGGCCAATCAATTGCGATCTAATGTTCAGCAATCGGTGCTTCGAGTAGCGATGAATAGTAACAATGATTATGTATGGGGAAGCAATGGCAATGCTGGAAATCAAATTATGATCCTCATCCGTGCATATGAAATCACAGACAATGAAAGCTATCTAGACGCAGCTTTTGTGGCCATGGACTATCTTCTAGGGAGAAATGGTACAGGTTATTGTTATGTTTCAGGTTTCGGAAATATATCTCCTCGTAGACCGCACCACCGACAGTCTGAAGCGGACAATGTAAGTGACCCTGTTCCAGGAATGGTAGCAGGTGGTCCTAATCCAGGCCAACAAGACAATTGTTCTGGTTATCCTAACAACAATCCAGCTTCTTCATATGTAGATAGCTGGTGTTCTTATGCCTCTAATGAAGTTACTATTAATTGGAATGCACCTCTTGCTTATTCTATTAATGCCCTTCAGTTTTATCAAAACAGGCTTACCTCGTCTACTGAGAAAGCGATCAATTCTGTAACCAATGACTTGATGGTATACCCTAACCCAGGAAGAGATACCGTATATATTCCAGCGCTTGAAAATGGTAAAGTTCAGAAGTTAGAAGTTTTTGACTTATCAGGTAATGTCTTACATCGTTACAATTCATCAACTTCTACCAGAGTGGACGTTTCATTTTTGCCTTCTGGAGTTTACTTCTTCAAGTTGTACAATGGCGGAAAAACGTCGACAGCGAAGTGGGTAAAACTGGATTAAAGATGTGTTTACGGTTCC
>CAZFJO010000039.1:2145-13756 GCA_964518915.1 uncultured Saprospiraceae bacterium | reverse complement strand
ACAACTTCTTTATCTTTAGGAATTATCCGCCCATAAAATTCGCACAATTATGTTAAGCGTTAGATCAATATTTTTTTCTTGGAGTATGGTGTTTTGGGCAGCAGCATCAATTAATGCGCAATCTGCTTCTGATCTTCTCGATAAAAGCATCAAGTACCACGACCCTCACAACAAGTGGGAATCCTTTCATGGGACCATGTACTTCATCCAGCCTCGAGCCGGAAGGTCAGATACAACAACCAGAGAAGTTCATCTCCATATGGAGAAGGAGGAATTTTATATGAAGCAAGTATCTTCTGAGAAAGTTGTTACAAGAAAACTGATTAAAGATACATGTGTCGTTTCCTTGAATAATGACAGCAACTTGTCTAGTGAAACAAAGAAGAAAGAAAGGTTAAACTGCAGTGACGTCAGCATGTATAAGAATTATTATGCTTACTTGTATGGATTGCCGATGAAGTTGAAAGACCCTGGAACAAGAATAGATTCTGAGGTAATCGAAACAGAATTCCAGGGAAAAGAATGTCTAGCTATTCGAGTCACCTATGATCCTGGAGTAGGGGATGACATTTGGTATTTTTATTTTGACAAGAGTACAGCACGCATGATCGGGTATAGATTTTATCATGACGAAAAAGCGAATGATGGAGAATACATTATCCTTAAAGAAGAGCTAGAAGTAGAAGGAATAAAAATGCCTAGAGACCGCTACTGGTACTATAATAAAGACAATGGCTTTCTAGGGGTAGATTTAATGGTTGAAAAGTTATAAGTTGGTGATAAAACCTAGGATGAGGTTTCAAGTAAATTTATTCTGGGGAGATGGCTTCAACTTCTATTTTTTTATCATTGAGTTTTAACCTCAACCAAGATTCTACTTTATCTCTTTCTGAAAGCACCTCTTCAGTTGACTTATCTTCCATCCATGTAATGGAGAAAACAGGTAGGGTATCCATCTTTTCGAAATTGTTTCTCAGCACTTCACTATATGCAATGGATGTAATGTCTGGGTAGTGAATTTTAGCTTCATCGCAGATCTGCTGAAACGGAATTTCTGTTTTTTTCTTATCAGTAAGTTTAGAGACTTGATCTTCGAGCAGTTTTATTTTCTGATCCTTATTGATCAGTTGTGCTTTATTGGTCTCATATAGTTCCTGGACATATTTCAACTTAGATTCACTTTCGCTTCTTTCTCCCTGAATGACATTAAGCGTAGTGCTCTTTAGATTGTCATACTTGTCTTTCTTATTGATCCAGGTGTTGATGACATTCTGAGATATAATATCGTCTCCCATAAAGACAAGGTCTATGCTAGAAGATTCTCCACCATTGTAATTGATCTTAGTAAGGTCCTCTAAGAATATGCCACCTTTAGGGAGTTCAAATTCTTCAATTTCTTGCTTGATAAAATCCTTAGCGCTTCTCTCATGTAGAGATTCCTGAAAGACATTATAGAAAGTATATACTGCAGGTACCATTACAAGAAAAGCAACGAATGAAGCTACTTGGGATGTTCTTCTTCTCTTAACCGAATTGAGGTAGCGCACCATCGGAAAACGCAGAAATTTCAATACGATGTAAGTGGCCATTGCGATAAAAATGGTGTTGATCACGAAGAGGTACATCGCACCCGTAAAGTAACTCAAGTTCCAGATGGCAAGTCCGAATCCTGCTGTACACAAGGGTGGCATCAGCGCTGTACTTATCGCCACACCGAAAATTACACTCGCAACCGTTCCTTCTTTAGTTCTTGCAATTATCAGTGCAAGTCCACCGAAAAAGGCAATCAGCACATCTCGTATGTCTGGATAAGTTCTCGCAAGTAATTCAGATGACTCTTCTCTCAGGGGAAAAAACTTAAAAAAGAGAAACGAAGCAAATACACTTAAGACAATCATCACGAGAAAATTCTTCAATGATCGGCGCAGGGTATCTATATCATTTATGGCTATAGAAAGACCGATTCCGAGTATCGGTCCCATCAGCGGAGAAATCAACATGGCTCCGATGATTACAGGCGCAGAATTGGCATTTAGACCTACTGAAGCAATCAAGGTAGAACAGATCATAATCCAGGCAGTATGTCCCTTAAATGGGATGTCCTCCTTAATCATGGTTATTGTCGTTTCCTTATCTGTTTTATGTGAAATATCGAAGATGTCAACAATGAAATTTTTCATCGTTCCCCAGAAACTCGTGAAATCCTTTTTTACTTCATCTATAGAAGCGTTGTTTTCTCCAGAAACAGGATTCGTATTTTCTTCAGAATTAATTGACATAATAAACCATTTCTTCTAAGATAAGACCTATCTATCTACTATCAAGCTAAAACTAGACCAAGAAAACGATAATGGAGATGTTTTAACAATTATGTGCCTTTCTAGGAGTTATATGTATGGAAGATTACCCATATAAAAACAGAAGAATTGAAAATGGAAAACGCGGATATTGAAAAAATATACAACGATACTTTTGCAGGGTGTGCTTTGTTTTATAGAGACACATTCTTGGATGAGGAACTGATCTCTAAATACGAGAAGAACCAGATTCTTCATGAAAGAGGATATACGGATATGTCATTTAAAGGAGGAGGACTTAAGACCAACTTAAGATTTCTTATCGCTTCTTCAAAAGGAAAAAACCTATCGACTATTAACCCTAAATCTAATGAAACGGGCCATATTTTATTGAAATCAGATTCATTCTTTAAAGTATTAGACATATATAAGGTTGGGGATAAAACCCAGATTCTTTTGCTAAACATATCACAAGAATCAATCGGATTATTTGAAAAGATGACGTCTAATATTGAAAATCAGATAATTGTAAAAGCTCGAGAATCACTGAACAATAAGCTCGATGAACCAGTCGTCGAAGCGTTAAATAAACCAGAATGGAGAGAACGAACGAAACATCCTATCGGGATGAGTGATGACGGAGTTTTCTTTAAAATAGATGCTAACACGATTTAAAGATGAGACTAATTAGAACAGAAAAGAATACGATCAAGCATTAGAAAAGCTCAATTTAGTGTTTGACGCTAAACCAAATAGTAAGGATGGTCAGCAGGCAGAAGTGCTAGCGCTTTTAATAGAAGAATATAAAGAAACCCATCATCAGATTGAAGTTCCTGATCCTATTGTAGCAATCCGAATTCGAATGGAAGAATTACAAATGAAGCAAAAGGATCTAGTAGGAGTTATAGGAACGAAGAGTATAGTATCAGAAGTTCTAAATAAAAAACGCATGCTAACTGTAAAGATGATTCGCAATTTATCTATTAAATTAAAGATAGCTGCTAAAGTATTAATTCAAGAGTACGAACTTCAGAAGTAATAAGATTGTATAGCATCAAGAAAAACGAATTAACACTTTCTGAAAGCGGGATTAAAAGCGTCTACTTTTGCTACATATCTTTTTCATCTAGACCAGTACAGGCTTAGGTTCTATAAGGCTAGAATGTTCGAAAAATCACGGCCTTTAATCGAGAGAAAAGAGAATTCATCCATTTGGCGTTTCTTGACGAAGAGATAACCCACAGACAAAAATTAAACTTGTTGTTAAATTTTCTAGGAAAAAGCCTAATAATTTCGATTTTTGCAGGACAAATCCTTACTTATGAATTTCACCCTTACTGAAGAACAACTTGCTGTAAAAGAAGCAGCTAGAGAATTTGCCCAGAAAGAATTGTTACCTGGAGTCATCGATAGAGATCGGGATATGATATATCCTACAGATCAAGTGAAAGCTATGGCAGAACTTGGATTCCTAGGTATGATGGTTTCTCCCGATTACAATGGAGGAGGAATGGATGCTATGTCTTACGTGCTTGCCATGGAAGAAATAAGCAAGGTTGATAATTCGTGTTCCGTAATTATGTCTGTTAATAACTCCTTAGTCTGTGCTGGCCTAGAAAAGTATGGATCTGAAGACCAGAAGCAGAAGTACTTAACTAAGTTGGCTTCAGGGGAGTGGATAGGCGCTTTCTGTCTATCAGAACCAGAGGCTGGAAGTGATGCGACTTCACAACGAACAACGGCTATAGATAAGGGCGATCATTATGTATTGAATGGTACGAAGAACTGGATAACGAATGGAGGAAGTTCTAGTGTACATCTCGTAATCGCTCAGACCGATGCATCTAAAGGTCATAGAGGAATCAATGCACTTATCGTAGAAGCCGATAGCGATGGAGTGAGTTTAGGAGCTAAAGAAGATAAATTAGGAATCCGGTCTTCGGATACGCATACCATCATGTACAATGATGTTATTGTACCTAAGGAAAACAGAATCGGAGAAGATGGATTCGGATTCAAGTTTGCGATGAAGGTATTGTCTGGAGGAAGGATAGGAATAGCCTCACAAGCACTCGGTATTGCAGCGGGAGCCTACGAGCTTTCCCTTAAATACAGTAAGGAGAGGGAAGCATTTGGGAAACCGATTTCTAAGCATCAGGCAATCGCCTTTAAGCTAGCAGATATGGCTACAGAAATAGAAGCAGCTAGAATGCTTGTGTATAGATCTGCTTGGTTAAAAGACAAAGGTCAGGATTTCGCTACGGCAAGTTCTATGGCTAAATTGTACGCTTCTCAAGTAGCTATGAAACATACGGTGGAAGCGGTTCAAGTACACGGAGGCTATGGCTTCGTAAAAGAGTACCATGTGGAACGCTTGATGAGAGATGCTAAGATTACCCAGATATACGAAGGTACGTCCGAGATACAGAAAATTGTTATCAGTAGAGATATCCTTAAGGGTAACTTATACGTTCCTATGTAATAAGTAATCAATTGTAATATGTGGAAGGGCAATATTAAGATCGGCAGGGTATTTCGTATACCTATACTGGTCAATTGGAGTTTTGCCTTAGTACTACTTTTTATATTCTACGCATCTACAACTCGTAATTTTACGATACAAGAATCTGGAGCATTTATTGGTTATGTTCTGACCTTGTTTTTATGCGTAGTACTCCACGAGTTCGGCCATGCGCTTATGGCTAGAAGATACGGGATTGAAACCAGAGATATTATTCTTTCTCCCATAGGCGGTGTGGCACGATTGGAATCCATACCAGAAGACCCTAAGAAGGAGTTGATGATAGCCGCTGCAGGTCCGTTGGTCAATGCCTGCATTGCACTGATTCTAGCGGTTTTCATCTCGATTATATACGATGGAGGCTTGTTGCCATCATCTATGGAAAACCTCAGACTTCTGGTTTATCCCTCGGAATTCATCCGTTTTGTATTCGCGATGAATGTTGCCTTGTTCATCTTTAACCTTGTTCCAGCATTTCCTATGGATGGTGGAAGGATATTGAGGTCTATGCTTTCTATATGGATGGGTCATAATAAGGCCACAACGTATGCAACATGGGTAGGTAAGGGTCTAGCACTCGTTTTCGTGATTATGGCGATCATGAACAGTCAGTATATCGTGCTAGGCATGATAGGCTTATTCATTTTCTTGATGGCGCACTCGGAGTACCGCAATGTTAAGATGATGGCATTCCTCAGAGAGACACCGCTTTCTGACATTATGAAGGAAGAGTTTTCTAGGGTTGAGTTAAGTGATCACTACGACCATGTCATGAATATATACAATAAAGGAGAGGAGAAGAACTTTTTAGTTTTTAACGCTCAAGGGCAAATAGTCGGCGCTATACCTGAACTTTTCATCACAGATTACAAGAAGAATCAAGATGAATCTTTCATCGTTTCAGATAGAATTTCTGCAGGAGTGGGCGTCATGGAACCTCAGAATTCACTATACGATGCATACCGTTTTTTGAATGCCGAAGGCATATCGATTGTAGGAGTCACAGAAGGAAACACCATCCAAGGTGTTCTAGACAGAAACATGGTTGATAGTCTTATTAAAAATGGAAAGTACTAAGCAGGGTATTGTGCGTAATTTCTAGGAGTTTCCCACAGGGTAATCCTTATATCGTACTCGCTCTCAATCCGAGCTCTCAACCGCTCATAGATCATATAAGCAATGTATTCTACCGTAGGATTCAAGTTTTCGAATTCAGGACACTCTATGTTTAAATTTTTATGGTCATACCGATCTTCTATTTCTTCCTTTATAATATCCTTCAGGTCGCCCAGGTCATATAGAAAACCGGTTTCTGGATCCACTTCTCCTGTAAGTTTTACTTCTAGTTCGTAGTTATGACCATGATAATGAGGGTTGCTACAAGCACCAAATACTTTTTTGTTTTTTTCTTCTGTCCAGTCTCCTCTGTGTAGCCTGTGAGCGGCATTAAAATGTGCTTTGCGAAATACTGAAACCCTCATATTGTGTAATTTTACTTTAAATGTAAATATATCATCTATTTATACATCGAGATAATGGATAAGTTGTCAGAAGTGTATAGACTTTAAAAATAAACAATGAAATTTCCAATCAACGATATAATAAGTCTTCTAGATGAAAGGCTCGAACTGAATTTAGCAGAAAGCACCAATAAAGATTTAGTTCTAGAAGAAATATGGGACGAAGCATTCTATAAGGGATTGAAAGCGCTTAAGCTAGAATACGGTACTTCTCAGGGAAGCGTCGAACTAAGAGGGTTGATAGGTAAGAAGTTGCAAGTAGACAAGAAGAATATAGTCGTTACTAATGGTGCTGCTTTTGCGAATTTTCTGTCCATTTTGTGTCTGTGTGATCAAGGGGATGAAGTGATTACTGTCCAACCTAATTTTCCACCGACAATGGACTTAATAGAGGGCCTAGGGTTTAAAAGAAAACTGTTGAAACTGTCATTTGATACGGAGTATCGGCTAAATGAAAATCAGTTATTCGAGATGGTTACTGAGAAAACCAAGCTGATCATTCTTGTCTCTCCGTTAAATCCGACAGGAACAATATTGAGTATCCCTGATGTAATAAGTATCTCGGAAAAGTTAGCAGTGGATTATCCTCAATGTCGATTGCTGATTGATGAAACGTATCGGGAAGCGACTTATGGAAGCAACGAAGTGATTCCTTCCTATGCTGGATTACGAGACAATATCATCACAGTAGCATCTTTGTCGAAATGTCACGGTACTCCAGGATTGAGAATCGGATGGCTGTATTCCAGTGATGATGATTTTATTAAAGAAGTGGCTATTGCTAAAATGAACACAGTCATTTCTAATTCTGTCTTAGATGAGTATGTAGCCTGCCAAGTTCTAAAAAAGGAAGCGGAAATATTTCAATCTAGAAGAATACATTCGGCACAAGGACTAGAATCTACGAGATTATGGGTTGAAAAAAACACCGATTATATAGAGTGGATTGAACCGAGCGCTGGCGCACTGTGCTGTATAAAACTGCGGAAATCAAAGTTTAATCTTACAGAGGTAGATGGTTTCTATTCTGCAGCTCGAGATTCTGGAATCCAACTTGCAAGCGGAGAATGGTTCGGTGAATCTAAAAGGTTTTTCAGGTTGGGATTCGGGTATATGAACCTAGAAAAATTGAAATCCACTCTAGAGAAACTTACGGAAATACTCAAGCGGACGTCATCAGAATAATATTCAAGCGATCTATGGAGGAAAATTTTTAAAAAAGGGTTTAATATCTACCATAGATGATGGGCATATAAAAATGTATCTTCACCCCTGAAGATTGAACAGAAACTAGTAGATCAAAGCATTAAAATTAGAGTATGTTATTCAAGGATATTCTCGGAAACGATTCCAAGAAAAAATTGCTTTCAGACTTAGTCTATAACAATAGAGCACCACATGCCCTGCTGTTCTATGGTAGAGAAGGAACAGCTAAGCTCTCATTAGCCCTTGCTTATGCTCAATATATTCTATGTGAGAATAGAACTGAGCATGATAGTTGCGGAGTGTGTCCAGCTTGTTATAAAAGCATGCGGAGGATCCATCCAGATGTACACTTTACCTTTCCGGTTATTAAAAAAGACGGAAAAAAAAGAGAAGAAACAACCAGTAATGATTTTCTAGGTAGCTGGAGATATATGCTTGATTCTATGCCGGAGATGTCTATTAAAGACTGGTCCAGTAATATCAATGCAGAAAATAGCTTGCCTAACATAAATACGCGAGAGTGCAACGAAATAATACAGAAGTTGAGTCTTAAGGCATTTGAGGGAGATGCTAAGGTAATGATCGTATGGATGCCGGAATACCTAGGTAAGGAAGGCAACCGCTTACTCAAGATCATAGAAGAGCCTACAGATAATACCTATATTATTTTAATCTGTGAGGACATAGATAAAATTCTAGGAACCATTTTAAGCAGAACGCAGAAAATTAATGTTCAGCCGTATACGGACGCTGAATTGCAGGAAAGATTGCAAGCTACAGTTGCGACCGATGGAATTGATCTAAAGCAGATAACCTTGCTTGCCGATGGAAACATGAGTAAAGCCATGTCTATCATCCGCGGAGGTAACGAAGATTATTCTACCTTACTCTTTGACTGGATACGAGCATCTTATAAGGGTAAGCCTGAAACACTACAACCGGTTATCAACGCTTGCATAGATCTGGGAAGAGAAAAACAAAAACATTTCTTGCAGTACGGCCTTCACTTCTTTCGGGAGTATCTTTATATATTGGGGACTGGTTCCCGTGGAAAACGCATCAATGACCAAGAATATGAAATCGCTTCTAAGATGAAGAAGATCATAGATCTTGAGATGGGTACGAAAATTGTCCATATATTGAACCAAAGTATAGAACACATCAGCCGCAATGCTAATCCTAAAATACTTTTTATGGCCAATAGCTTGCAGCTGGGTGATGTATTAAAGAATACAGCATGATCATAAGATCTAGCTGACAATAATAAATATATGAGTTGTAGTAGTTGTAGCTATGATGGCGATGGAGCACCTAAGGGATGCGGAAACAAAGGCCATTGCACATCGGGGAGTTGTAATAAAATGAACACCTATGACTGGTTAGCAACCAGAGATATATATGATCCACTTTCTTACGGAATTGTAGAAGTTTCCTTTAAGAAAGGAGCGCGAAAAGATTTTTACTGGAATCCTGATTACACAGATGCCATAACAGGTGATATGGTCCTCGTAGAAGGAGCAAGTGGAGGTTACGATATAGGACGAGTTTCTTTATCTGGCGATTTAGTCCGCCTGCAGATGAAGAAAAAAAAGGTCAATGAAGAGCGTGTAACAAGTAAGATCATCCGTAAAGCGAATCATCGAGATCATGAAAAACTGGATGAGGTAAGGAGTAAGGAGAAGAAAGCACTTGTCAGAGCAAGGGTTATCGCAAGAACCATCGGCCTCGATATGAAGCTAGGAGATGTAGAATATCAAGGAGATGGCAAGAAAGCTACTTTCTATTATACAGCGGAAGGACGGGTTGATTTCCGTGAACTGGTAAGACAATATGCGAGAGAGTTTAGGATAAAAATCGAAATGAGACAGATCGGTTCTAGACAAGAGTCAGCAAGAATCGGTGGACTAGGAGCATGTGGTAGAGAACTCTGCTGTTCTACCTGGTTGTCTGATTTTAAATCTGTAACAACTGCTGCTGCGAGGTATCAGAATATTTCCATCAATCAGACTAAATTATCGGGTCAGTGTGGACGATTAAAATGTTGTCTAAACTATGAACTAGATTCTTACATCGATGCACTATCAGATTTTCCTAAGAAGGCAGATAAGCTGAAAACAGAAAAAGGAAGAGCTACCTTAATCAAGACAGATATATTTAAAGGATTGATGTACTATGCCTATGAAGGGGAATATATGCGTGGTCCGATTGTCGCACTTGATAAAGAAAGAGTAAAGGAAATTCTCGCTATGAATGCAGAAGGTGCTAAACCTGCAGAACTTATAGATGCAGCAGCTCAGATGAAAGAGATAGTAGAAAAAGAAATAGAATTCGCAGATGTAACAGGAGAAATAGAACTGCCTAACATAAAGAGGAAGAAAAGAAAAGGAAAAAGAAACCGCCCATCTAACCGAGGAAAATCTCAACGTGGCGGAAGAAAACCACAAGGGAATAGGTCTAAGGGAGAACAGAAAAACGAAGGTGGTAAAAAGAAAGAAGGGGGTCAGAAAAACGAAGGCGGCAAGAAAAGAGAAGGAGGTCAGAGATCGGAGAAGAAATCTAGAAAGCCTAATTCTTCTAGATCTTCTCGCAGAGGGCCACGTAGAAATAATAAAGGCGAAGGAAAGAAGGATGAATAATTGAGTTATTGATTAATGCAACCTATTTTTGCCATTCTAAATTAAGAACACGCTAAGAATTTTTTTCATGCAATACGATGTAATAATAATTGGTTCAGGACCTGGAGGTTATGTATGTGCTATAAGATGTGCACAACTAGGAATGAAAGTAGCTATTATAGAAAAGTACAATACCTTAGGAGGTACTTGTTTAAATGTAGGATGTATTCCTAGCAAGGCATTGCTAGATTCTTCGGAACACTACCACAACGCTTCAGAAAAATTCAAAGAACACGGCTTGAATATATCAGGTCTTAAGCTAGACTTGAAGCAGATGATAAAGCGGAAGGGAGATGTTGTCGATCAGACCTGTAAGGGAGTTGAATTCTTAATGAAGAAAAATAAAATCGATGTCCATATAGGTCACGGTACAATGACGGATAAGCATACGGTTTCTATCCAGCCTTCAGAAGGGAAAGCAGCATCCATTACGGGTAAGCACATCGTCATTGCTACAGGATCTAAACCTATTACTCCACCAGTATTTAACTACGATAAAAACAGGGTCATTACTTCTACAGAAGCCCTCAATATAGAGAAGCTTCCTAAGCGCATGGTAATTATAGGCGCGGGAGTGATCGGACTTGAACTAGGAAGTGTGTTCGCGAGATTAGGAACAGAGGTAGAAGTTATCGAATTCCAAGATCGTATTCTGAGTATGATGGATAAAGATTGTAGTAAAGAACTTTCTCGATCGCTTAAGAAACTGGGGATGAAGTTTCACCTAGGCCATATGGTGACAGGTGTAAAAGCGACTAAGACTTCTGCCACCATTTCTTACAAGAAAAAAGATACAGAGGAGATACTAACCACTAAAGCAGATTATTGTCTGGTTGCCATAGGTAGAAGGCCTTATACGGACAACCTAGGATTAGAAGCAGCAGGAGTAAACCTAGATGATAGAGGCAGGGTGATTACAGATAATCACATGCGTACATCTGTAGATAATATCTATGCCATCGGTGATGTCACAACAGGAGCGATGCTTGCCCATAAGGCAGAAGAAGAAGGAGTTGTTGTAGCTGAGTTCCTAGCTGGTCAGAAACCACACATCGATTATAACCTGATACCAGGTGTGGTATATACCTGGCCTGAAGTTGCTGATGTAGGAAGAACAGAACAACAGCTCAAGGAAGAGGGAGTTCCTTACAAGGTAGGTAAGTTTCCATTCAAGGCGCTAGGTAGAGCTCGTGCAAGTATGGATGTAGAAGGCATGATTAAAGTAATCTCCCATAAAGAAACTGATGAACTCCTAGGTGTCCACATGGTCGGAGCCAGAGCGGCTGACTTAATTATGGAAGCGGTTGCCCTTATGGAATTCAGAGCATCGGCAGAAGATATGTCGAGGATCTGTCACCCGCACCCTACTTATTCAGAAGCTGTAAAAGAAGC
>CAZFJO010000039.1:0-2045 GCA_964518915.1 uncultured Saprospiraceae bacterium | reverse complement strand
GCTTCTTTTTCAGCGCTTAGTTCATCGTTGTTTATAATTTCTTTCATTTTTTCAATGAGCGGGTTGTTTTCACCTGGATTTTCTTTTTCGTGAGTTTTTATTACAACATCCATAATTTTTTCCAAGCCTCCATTCTCGCCCCCAGTTTTAATGAAATCATTGAGGCCTTCTAAGACCTTCGGTATGTCTTCTTTATGTCCAGCATTTTCTGCTTGTTGCAGAAGATCTCCCCATGTCGTCTCTAATTCCAAGGAGTATTCATTCATGTTTTCTATAGCATCACCTATTACTTCAGCAAAGTCTTGCCCGCCCATATGTTCTTCAGCGCTTTTAATAAAGAAGTCGATGGTCTTACTCACTTGTCCATCGGATTCAGCATCTTCTTTTGCGATTTCTTTTAAAACCTCATCGTATACATTGCTTCCATCTTCTTTCTTAAGACCCTTAAATATTCCATTGAGACCATCTTCAGAATCGATTTCATCCACTCTGTCGCTTAATTTCTTAAATATTGATTCTGAATCTACTTCTGAATTTGAGTCTATTGATTCCATGTCTTTAGATTTTTCTGAGTTTAGGGATTGCTTATTACTAGAGATTGAGTCGCATGAAGCTAGAAGCGTCATACTGGCTATGATTAACATAAGAGAGATGGTTTTCATGGCTTGAATTTTAGTAAGGTTGAGTAATAATTGCCTACATATACATGTGCCATTTTAAAAGAAAAGGTAAATCTCATTTTCGGATAACTTGAAAAAATATGACCATCATGATTTACCTATGGATAGAGAGAGACACTACTTAATGCATGCCCAGTGATTATTAATTTCTTCATTCAAAAACAATTGAACTATGAAAAATTATTTACTTCTATTGAGTTTCATGTGTATTGCTTACGTTTCAGGTAATGCTCAATATTGCAGTGCCAGTGGAAATACATCTTCTTATGAATGGATAGAACGGGTGAGTTTTGGATTTGATAAAAAGGTGACTGGAAACAACGGTGGATATAACGATGCTGTAACGTATGCACCGATGCATGCCAGTCTCGGAATGTGTTTTTATATGAACATGGAACCAGGATATTCTGGAATCGAATATAATGAGTACTGGGGTGTGTGGATCGATTTTAATAAAGATGGAGATTTCTCTGATAGTGGAGAAAATGTTTTCTTAAGTACAAGCCCTACTAATTATGGTGAAGAAGCTCAGATAAGTATTCCTTCCACTGTTATGACTGGATTTACAACCATGCGTGTCATTATGAAATATGGATCTGCTCCTAGTCCTTGCGGAAGTTTTAGTTATGGCGAAGTGGAGGACTATTCATTTTATATAGAAGATGGATTATATACTTGTGATAATGGAGTAGGGTCTACTACATACGAGTGGATTGATGGAGTAGGAGTAGGAGACCTCTATCTCTTTAATGGAATGAATGATGGTTCTCATGTAGATTATTGTCAACTCTACCATACAGATTTAAGTGATTCACTTACGATATCGATGACACCAGGATATGCCTCAACTGTTTATGAAGAGCATGTTTCTCTTTCTTTTGACATGAATAATGACAATGATTTTTCTGATCCTGGAGAGACGATGACTATATCGGGAGTTATTGGTCCGATTAATAGTTTCAGACCATTTAATAATAATGTTGAGCCGGATGTATGCCATAGAGTCCGGGTCCAATTATCTTATTATGATGTAACAACTTGCGAGTATGTGTACTATGGCGAAGTAGAAGAATATGCCGTTTACATTACAGATATATATGGAGTCTCTTCGTATGCAAGGCCCTTGTCAATAACTAAGAGACAAGGACATAACATCGGTGATCCTCGACAAGAAAATAGGAACACAATAAATGTATTTCCTAATCCAGCTAGTAATTATGCATCCATAGATTTTGGAATAGAAAACGAAATGAAGATCGCTGAAATTTCGATTCTGGATATCAGCGGAAGAGTTGTATTAAATGCAACGAAAGATAAACACGTGTCACAGATGCAGATCGATCTCAATAGAATTTCTAATGGGAC
>CAZFJO010000038.1:9524-18922 GCA_964518915.1 uncultured Saprospiraceae bacterium | reverse complement strand
ATTCTCAATGTACAATTCGATAAAATATGTTTCCTACAATGAATAGTCTACCTATTTAATATACCCCCTTAATTCCTTTTGGCTAGAAATTAAATCTATGAATTTCAGACATCCAGTTCTTACACTAATTGCCTGCTTCTTATACATCTCGACAGCCGTCGCACAGAACGGCATGTATACGTTAAGTGGACAAGTACTAGATTCTATATCTAAAGAATCTATTCCATACGTTACAGTGATAGCAAGTACTGTAGACAATAATTTCGTAGAAGGTTCTGCTACTGATGAAAATGGTCGATACTCTATTCAGTTACCTAAAGGAAAGCACATCATAGCGTTTAGTTTTATAGGGTACCAAAACATCGAAAAGGCCGTAGAAATAATTACAGATCAAGAACTATCTCTATTACTACCACAAGATCAACTGACGCTAGAAACCATTGTTATATCAGAAGAACGTACATCGGTAGAGCAGAAAATAGATAGGAAAATTATTAATGTGGGTCAGGATTTACAATCCGGTGGTGGAGATGCTGTGGAAGTTCTCAATCAACTATCGGAAGTGCAGACAGGTATAGACGGGGGAATTCAATTAAGAGGTTCAGGAAACATCAATCTCTTAATAAATGGAAAACCTTCTCCCTTAGAAGCACAAGATGTGCTTCAGCAGATTGATGCAAGTGAGATAGATAAGATTGAGTTGATTACAACCCCTTCTGCTAAACACAGGGCCGACGGATTGACTGGCATCATTAACATCATTACTAAAAAGAAAAGAGATTCCGGTTTTTCTGGAACCTTGACTGGAAGCGCAAGTACGAATGAACAATACCGAACTGGTCTAGCTCTAGCTAATGGGTTAGAAAAAATAAACCTCAGCTTAAATTTGAGTTACGCAGATCGTGAAACCGAATCAATAAATAGCCGGAGTAGGGTTTCAGATATCCTCAATTATACGCAAGCAGGAGACAACCTTTTCGATGCCCAGGTAGGAAGTATAAAGGGAGGAATAGATTGGTTTCCAGATGATAAAAACGAGTTTTCGTTTTCTGGTAGCTACACCAACAATTCTCATGACATCATCAATACGACACTGATCGAAGAAGATCTAGAAAATTATCGATTCATATCTTTAAATAGACACGAACACTTAAGTGCAGAGTACAACGCTAATTATGTAAGATTCTTAAGCAACAAGAACCACTACCTGGAAGCTGAAATTCACTTTACAGACAATCGCAATGACCTGAGCGCAGATTACGAGGCAAGAGATGAATTCAGAGATGACTTTCTGGAATACGATTCTAAAGTCAGTAACGTATCTCTTGATTATGTTCAACCTTTAAACGAAAAGCTATCTTTAGAAAGTGGACTGCTTTACACATACAAAGACGTAAGCAATGACCAGGTAATAAATGGTTATGACAATACCCTTCAGCAAAACCGTTTTGTTTTCGACGAGAAAAATCTAGGCTTGTATACCTTGATTAAAAAAGAATGGAACAAATTGCATGGTCAATTCGGACTTAGATACGAAGGATTCTGGTCGGAGAGTCGTTTCGAAAACACAGAATTACAAGTAAATCGTGCATTTAACAACTTATTTCCATCTGCCCACTTCACCTACAGTATCAGAGAAAACAATAGTGTAAACTTCGGTTATAATCGGAGGATTTCGAGGCCTAGTTTAAGACAAGTAAATCCATTTTCTAATTCATTTGACAGGTTTTACAATCGCCAGGGCAATCCTAGTTTAGTTCCTGAATATTCCCACAACGTCGAAGTCAACTTCCTTAATAATTATAGCAATTGGTCTTTTACACCTGGCTTATTTTTCCGGTACAAAACGAACATCATCCTTCCTTTATACATAACCAATGATTCTGAAAACACCGTTCTAAGCACCTTTACCAATGATGGCAATAGCTCTGCTTATGGAACAGAAATCGCTCTTTCAATTTTTCCGCTCGATTTCTTAAGGACCAATATCAATGGAAATTTCTATTTCGAAAACATCAATATGACTGTTGACGATGAACTGGGCTTCCTTAAACTAAACAATAGCAACTGGACAATTAAAAACCTCTTCAATATCAACAAGAAGTTAAGTTTTGATATCACTTGGATATATAGAGGCGGAAGTACGAACCGATACAGCGAGGCTGTAAGGACTCAAAAATTCGATACAGCACTCCGCTGGAGAATACTCGCAGGAAAAGGGAGCCTAAGTTTTAGGGTCACAGATGTTTTCGACACTTTTCAGTCGGAATCCATTCTATATGGAGCAGGCTTCCAGGAGACATCACTTCGGAAAAGAGAATCTAGAATCGGGTACATATCATTCAGTTATCAACTTGCCCAAGGGAAACTTTCCAATAAAAGGACAAGAAAGATTCGAGCATTTGATGCTGGAGCTCGAGAGTAATTATTCCCTTTTAATAACAAGTATAGTGTTCTAAAAGAATTGATTCCATAATGTACACAACAGCAATTTCTCCGATGTATCGCATACATAAAATGGATATAGAACTAAATTAGCTTCCTTATACCCTCTTAGATTTTAAATATTACTGTCGATGAATCTAATTAATATCATTATTCCTGTATGCAGTATCCTTTTCTTGGCGGTAGGTGCTGATAAATTCGGTATTTTTATCGATCCACCCTGTAGTTTAATGGGAGAGATCCCAATACTACTATGGCATGGAATAGGTATATTGCAGATGGCTGCTGGAATATTAATATGGTTTTCTACGTACAGAAAATATATAACTGGATTCTTTCTTATCTTTATACTCGTGTTTTCTACGGTTCATATCAGTCAGAACACTTTCGACATAGGAGGTGCATTATTTATGGCAACATTACTAGGACTGCTGGTATGGAATCCAAGGTTTATAAATGGAAATATTAAAAGTGCAATTTTTAAATAATATTAAACCATTTTATGATGATCAACAGAATCACTTACTTTATTGTCTTTTTATTAATTGCATTTAACTCACATACCCAGGCACAAGAAGGAATTTTTTACTGCAGCAACAACACCGGAACATGGCAGGTGTATGTTAAGAACTTAGCATCTAATCAAGTAACTACCATTACTTCTAACCAGAACTACAACTACTGGTGGTCAGAACCTTCACCGGATGGAACAGAATTACTTCTAATGAGGAGTCCAGTTATGGAAGGAGTCAGAGACATGTTTGACTATGAGTATTCTCAGATGGTAAAAACTAAAATCGATGGATCGGAAGAAAGTATCCTCCTAGACATAAAGGACAACAATTGGAATGCTTTCGGGAATCCGCACTGGCATCCTTCTGGAGAAAGAATCATATTCCTTGCTCAGCCTACCGCAGAATTCTTTTTATTTACCATGGACACGGATGGCAGCAATCCTAAACAGATAACCAACCAATTTTCTTTAGATCCGCACTGGTCTCACAGCGGTGATAAAATTGTATTCATAGGCATCAATGCCTCCCCTACCCAACCTGCAAGTTTCGACGACTTCGAAGTTTTTACAGCAGATTACGATTTTTCTTCTAATTCAGTTTCTAACATCCAGCAACTTACAGACGATACCCGTAGAGACCAAGATCCTTGTTTCTCTCCTGACGATGGAAAGATCGCTTTTTCTTCAGCGACCAACATTGATCTCAGTATTGCCCATATTACAGTAATAGATGTTACAGGAGAAAACAGAACCGATTTCGTCAATGACAATACGACTAACGGAGGCCCTGTCAACTGGGGATCAGACAATCGTATTTATTATCACAATGTCAATTTCAACACACCCCCTTTCACCCCATTTACGGTGAAACAATATGACGTTAGTTCTCAAGCAAATACAGACCTCTTTCCACCTATAACGGAAGGATACATATCTCCATTCTATTTCAACAATACGACAAGCAGTGTATCAGAAGGTGAAGAAATAGTCATTGAAAAACTGGTTTATCCCAGTCCGACTTCAAGGCTACTTTCTATAGAGAATAACGACCAATTGAAATTGAATTTCAGATTATATAATGTACAAGGAGAAATGGTAATGGACCACAGCATAAATCACAGCCAACAACTGGATATATCACATCTGTCCCATGGATCGTATTTCTATACCTTATCTGGAGATGGATTAAAACAATCAGGAATGATTGTCAAGGTAGAGTGACAATCTATTTTTGATCACTCAACTGCCAGCCCGATCCATTCTGCAACGATGGCTGGTTTTTCTTGTCCTTCGATTTCGACCGTGACGGCATAGGTACACTTTGTGCTTCCTTCTCGTACTTGTAGATCTTGTAATATAAACCTTCCTCTTATTCTAGAACCAGCAGGGGCTACGTTGATAAATCTGATTTTATCAAAACCATAATTAAGCCCCATCTTGAAACCCTTTAACTCGATACAGGATTCGAAAAAGTAAGAGAACATAGACAGGACTAAAAATCCATGTGCGATGGTTTCCCCAAATGGAGATTCCCGTTCCGATCGATCTACATCCATATGTATCCACTGCTCATCACGCGTCAGTATTCCAAACCGATTTATCGACGCTTGATCGATCTCTATCCAACCACTTAAGCCGATCTCCTTACCCACATATTTACTGAGTTCTTCGGCATTATGAATCACCGTTTTATAGGATGTATCCTTCATCATCGCGTTGTATTTTCAATAGGTAAAATAAGCAATCGTTATATCGCATACTCTCCCCCATTGGCGTGGAGGGTAATTCCATTGACGAAGCTTGCTTCTTTAGAAGACAAGAACAAGTAGGCACAGCCCATGTCTCTCGGTGTCCCTATTCTTCTGATGGGGATCTGCTTGATGCCTTCCTTCAATATTTCTTCTGGTATAGATTCTGTCATCGCTGTTTTTATAAATCCAGGAGCGACGCAATTAACGGTAATTCCGTGCTTGCCTACTTCCTTACATAGTGCCCTAGTAAATCCCTGGATCGCGGCTTTAGAGGCGCAATAGTTCGTCTGACCGAAAGCCCCTCTCATGGCGTTGATCGAGGAAGCAGAAACTATGCGTCCATACTGAGCCTTAATCATGTGAGGCAACACTGCTTTAGATGTTACGAAAAGGCTATTGACGTTGACATCCATCACGGTATCCCATTCTTGCTTGTCCATTTTCATAAATGAACGATCTCTGATCACACCTGCATTGTTAATCAGAATATCGATTCTTCCATATTGAGACATCACTTCATCTACTGCAGCGTCAACAGATTTTTTATCTGCAACGTTGACCCGCTGGAAAATAATTTCTCTGCCTTCCTTTTTTAGTGCGTCAACCACTGCTTCTCCATCGATGATATCCCAGAGTACCACAGTCGCTCCTGCTTCGAGAAAAACCTCACATATTCCTTCTCCTATTCCTCGAGCTCCTCCCGAAATGATGGCTACTTGACCGTCTAATCTAAACATGTTTCTATCTTTTTAATTCAATCAATTTATTCCTTGGCTTCAATACTTACACATGTACGAAAGCATCTAATGCTAAGCATAACTCATCACTTTTTGTAAGCCCGAATACTGTGGTTGATCTATAGCGATCTGACTTGCTATACTATTCCTAAGGTGCTTTTCTAAATCTTTACGCTCTACTGAAAGGTCACCGGATTTAATGGCTTGGCAGAGCATTTGACGGCAAGTGAAAACATCTAAATAATTTTCCTGCAATAAAGCATTACAACTGCTCAACTCGATCTGATCTCTTATGCCGCCAGACTCAATCTCCCTGATTGCAATGGCTAGATTACTCATTCCGACTCTCGCCATAAATAGTGCCCTCCCTTCAAGATCTGGTGACACCACATTTTTCATGTCCTTAAGTGTAGAGCCGACCAGTTCTCTGAGAGACGCCACATGCTTATCTACATGTACAGATGTCTCCCTCTTAACAGTGATGGGACCGGGAATCAACAGGTCTACTAAATCAATAAGACCTTCTGTGTGACGCCTTCCTATAGCTATCCTATCTCCCAGTTTATTTTCATGCGTACGATAAGACATGCCCATCATAATACAGGCTATGGTCCACCAGAAACAACTGTAGACCTGCCACCACTTAAATCTGGTTTCGTCTACCTTGATTCCTGATTCCTTCTCATAGGCTCGGAAGAAATCCTCCTTCGATCCGAATCCTCCCGCTTCCAGATGCCCTACTCCATACCGCCATGGCATCAAGCAGAAGTAAGCAAGGTCTTTCATAGGATCGCACAATGCTCCGAATTCCCAATCCAGTATTCCGACCAATCCTTCTACCGGATCCACAATGAGGTTGCCATTCCTAAAATCTCCGTGACTGAGTACCGACTCTACATCTTCTGGAAGATGATCCATCAACCACTTATACGTATATTCAATCATCGGTACATGAACGCCGGAAGATTCATACGCGGAATACATGCCATGCACAACGTAAGAAGGAGTAAGCTTAGGCAGCTCTTCCGCAAGTGCAGATCCTGATGTTTCTATGCGATGTATCTTACCTAGAGTTGTCCCTACTTGGGTAGCGAGTCCATTTCTCGCTTCTTCATACTTCCTAGATCTGGCAATGCGTCCTCCCAGTGTTTCTCCTGCTAAGAATTCCATCATGTATCCCTCTCCTAGTCCATCTTCTTCTTGTAACTCGAAATAGATTTTAGGTGTCTTTACCCCAGCAGCTAGTACAGCTTCCATAACGACTACTTCTTGTGACAGGGAGAGCTGGTCTAGCGATTCCTCTCCTTCATTTCCAGGCAACCTCAGTACAGCAATTTTATCGCCTTCTTCCGTATCCATGTGTACTTTAAACATCTGACGGCTCGCTCCACCAGTCAATACGTTGATATTAACGATAGACTTACAACTAGAAATATTTTTCATAATAATGGCTTCTAGTCGTTGCCTATTCTCTTCATTCTTCAGATCTACTCGCATAATATGGTATTATTATTTTTCGTCAAGATATTGTGTCATTATAGAATCGGTATCCACTTTCTTGATGAGGTTCCTACCTAGTTGATACATGTGTACTTCGTCAGGTCCATCCGCCAACCTCAACAACCTTCCTGTCGTATAGTACTCTACTAGGGGAATATCGTTGGTCATTCCTTTGCCACCGAAAATCTGCATGGCTCTATCTACTACATCGCAGACCATCTTAGGTGCTATTATTTTAATCATTGAAATCAATTCTTTGGCTTCTTTAATTCCCTTTCTATCTATGGTGTCTGCAGCAGAAAGGGTAAGCAATCTGGCTTGTTCTATCTCGCATGCTGACCGAGCAATGTCTTGCCTGATCGAACTATAAGATGACAGAGACTTCCCAAATGTTTCTCTTTCCTTCACTCTCCTACACATATATTGCAAGGTTCTTTCTGCCATACCGATCAGACGCATGCAATGATGAATCCTTCCAGGGCCTAATCTACCTTGGGCAATCTCGAAGCCTCTTCCTTCTCCAAGAATTAAATTGCTTACAGGTACACGGACATTTTTAAGTTCTATTTCAGCATGGCCTCCCGGCAGGTGATGTTCACTGAATACAGGCAGACTCCTTACGCGTTTTAATCCTTCAGCATCTGGTGGCACAATGATCATACTCTGTTGTGCATGCGCGGGTCCATCAGGGTCCGTCTTACCTAAGAGTATATAGCAACCTATATGCGGGTGAAGCGCTTGAGAAGACCACCACTTCCTACCGTTGATGACATATTCGTCTCCTTCTCTGATGATACTTGTCTCTATATTTCTTGCATCGGAGGAAGCAACCTGCGGTTCTGTCATCAAAAAAGCCGAACGTATTTCTCCCGCCAGCAATGGCTTCAACCACTTTTCTTGTTGTTCTGGAGAGCCGTACTTAGCCAGCACTTCCATATTACCCGTATCGGGGGCTCCACAATTAAATACTTCTGAAGCCCATGTAAGCTTGCCCATTTCTTTGGCCAGTGGCGCGTATTCTAGATTGGTCAATCCAGGGCTGAAATCTCCATATTCCTCTGGAAGAAATAAATTCCATAAGCCCGCTGCTTTTGCTTTTGCTTTTAGCCCTTCCATCTTAGGAAATACTTCTGTAGGATTGGTCAGCGCGAAATCTCGAAATTCTTTTTCCAGTGGGAACAAGTGCGTAACCATAAAATCACGGATCTCTGCTATCTTTTCTTGTGTCTTCTCTGTAAATTGAAAATTCATTTATTGTATTTTTTAGGTGCTGTCTTATGCTTCATCCTCGATGTCGACAACACATGTTTCTTTTATATTTTATACGACTCTACAACAACAATCCACCATCGACAACCAACGCATGTCCCGTTACGAATGCCGACTTATCTGATGCCAACCAGTAGATGGCTTCTGCCATTTCCTCAGGCTGCGCATATCGCTTAAGTGGAATAGACCGAACGAGCTTTTCTCTCATATCTGGAACTAAAAACATACTGTCTTCTAGCAATTGAGTCTCGGTAAATGAGGGGCAGATACAATTGATCCGTATGCGCTTAGACGCATACTCAAGTGCTGCGCTTTTCGTCATGCCCACTACGGCGAACTTACTAGCTGCATATGCCATTCCAGTGGTTGATGCTTTAACTCCCGCAAGGGAAGCTACATTCACAATATTGCCGGAGCCTTGTTTCAGCATATAACCGAGAACCGCTTTCATCCCATAGAATACACCAGACTGATTAACTGAAATCACCTTATCCCAGTCCTCAAGGGTATGGTCGGCTGCTCTCATGTACTCTTTAGTCCCTATACCCGCGTTGTTAACCAGAAGGTCGATCCTTCCATATTTTTCTGCAGTCTCATCCATGAGTGATTTCACTTCTGCATAGATAGAAACATCGGCTTTCATAAACGAGGCTTGGTTACCCGCTGCTAAGATCTCTTCTACAGCCTGATTACCCGCCTCTTCATTGACATCTGAGACTACTACCATATAATTATGCTGAGCTAGGAGCTTACAGGTAGCTAGGCCTATACCATCCGCACCACCTGTTACTATTGCAACTTTATCGTTCATATACTATTCTTCTTATCCTTTACAATCAATATCACCGCTGTTCTCATTATCCATCGTCATCAATCCCTAAAGTACCATAGTTCTTTCAAATTTCAAGTGTCACGGATGCTTATCTGGTTAATTTTTAAAATCCTCACAATCTTTTAAGGTCTATCTTCAGAAAAAACAATGAACGTTTCAATTGTACGGCTTAGAAGTTGGAAATAGATCTCCCTTAATCTACCGTTCCTTTCGGATTTCGAATTTCATCGATAGAACTTATGGGTTTATCAATTTCTCTCTTTTAAAACAGGTGTATCCTCCTATTTTAGAAACTAAAATCTACCATATGGAAACGATAAAGAGACTAAGAAAGCAACAAGGTTTATCAC
>CAZFJO010000038.1:0-9424 GCA_964518915.1 uncultured Saprospiraceae bacterium | reverse complement strand
AAAATCTACCATATGGAAACGATAAAGAGACTAAGAAAGCAACAAGGTTTATCACAACAGAAACTTGCAGAAGCTACTGGCCTTTCTATAAGAACCATCCAGCGGCTGGAGGCTGGCAGCCATGTTCCTCATGACTTTACTTTAAAAGTACTATCTGAAGCATTGAATGTAGATATTGTGGATTTAAATCCTCCCAGCAATCAAGATTCAATCGAAAACATTGAATCTGAAAAACAGTATCTGAAATTAATTAACCTATCTGCTCTAGGGTTCTTTGTGCTCCCATTTGGCAATTTACTCTTTCCTTTCTTTTTATGGAGGAGGAAGAAGGCATCCACATTCATACAAGATTATGGAAAACACATTGTCAATTTTCAGTTAATATGGTCTCTGGTTTTATATACAGCCTTATGCATCACTCCTTTTCTCAACATCTATGCTCAAGGCCCTGTCTCTCCTATTCTACTTGTTTTATTTTCAGCTGTGACAATTAACATTGTGGCCGTTTTAATGAATGCGATGCATATCGAAAACAATAAAAACAACTTCTTGAATACACCTTTCAAGCTCATATAGCTCCTGCCATTATAATGTCGCAATAATGTCGGCATCTATTTTTAGCTAAATCCATGTACTAGATTGATATTGTAATTGATAATCACCACAAGTTCAATTAAATCTAAAGGATGCTTAAGAAATCATTGTACGCACTAGCGCTCTTGCTTCTCATCATTATGATATCAGCGATATTCGGAATTAGATGGTTTAACAATCTATGGTTCGAGGAAAAGCCTAATTATCTAACTTATTCTATTGAAAATGAATCTATTCCTTTCATATGGGCTGGCGATTCAATAGATGGGCATTATGAAGCCCATTCTGCCATACTTATCCCATGTTATATCAACGATATTAAACAACCTCTTTATTTCCAGTTTGACACAGGAACGCCCTCAACAGTAATATATGGAAACACACTGCATTCTCTCGATCCATCCCTTCTTGTTTCTGATACCATCATGCGTGATGAATCCTTGTATCTTAAGAAAGTAAGTATGAAAACAAGAAACAATGCTGTGAAACTAAACCACGTAAAGGTTATGGAAAACTATGGCCCACTACTTATTCCTGAAGACATGGTAGTAAGGAATAAAGTAGGATCTATAGGTGCAGATTTTCTCGATAATAAGGTTGTGGTTATTAACTTTAAAAACAAGGTTATTCAACTTTATGACAAGCGTCCAGCATGGATGACAAATCATGGGGAGTTTAAATCATTCGATTTTACTGGAAGGCGTTTTATGTTGCCAGCTGTAATTGCAGGAAAGGAACTTGAGTTGTTCTATGATTCTGGCAGCAGTGCATTTGGCTTGATAACTTCTAAATCGAGGTACGGTGATTTCTCTGATCCCATTGTAGAAGAAATAAGATACGATGCTGCAAGGTGGGGAGGATCTCTTCCTATCTGCCACAAAGAAACGGAAGAATCTATCTCTATCGGTGGACAGGACCTTTCTTTAAAAAGAGTAAGCTATGTAGACATGTATGCCCCCTTTCAGAAATTCTTGTCTCCGTTTACTAGAATAGGCGGTTGGCTAGGCAATAAACCATTTACAGAGAGTATCTTAGTGATAGATACTAAGGCTGAAGAATTCATCGTGATAAAAAATGGTATCAATGCCAGTAAACTATTCGAGTAATACAATTGTCTAAAAAAACGCTATGAATAAAACCGTGCTTGCCCTATATGCTTTTATGTTGTTCACAGTCAGCATGTGTGCGCAAGACCCCTGGGAGATCCTTAATCCCACGCCTACTTCACAATCAGGTGTGGACATACAATTTATGACACCCGATCATGGATTCATTATTACCCGATTCTACACCCTGCTTGAAACTAAAAACGGTGGAAAATCATGGGAAATTAAAAAATCATTCGGCGGCAACGATACATGGGAAGACATGGCATTTCAAGGGTCTTCTGGCTATATAGTAGGCAACAACGGATATGTACAGAAAACAGAAGACATGGGGGAAAATTGGGAACGGATCCAAATGGAGCTTACTGATAGAATAAATACAGTGAATATCATCAACAAGGACACTGTCTACATGAGTGGCTTTTCACAGATGGCGCAATCGGTAGATGGTGGAAATAAATGGACGCTACTCCCCATAACTGACGTAGGTGTAAATAAAATATTTTTCACCAATGGACGGGTAGGTCATGCTGCATGTAGAAATGGCTTAATCTTAAAGACAATAGACGGAGGTCTAAACTGGTATACAACAGAACAAACAGAAGAAAATGTCTCTGCTTTCATATCTATTTATTTTGTTGACGAAAAAACAGGGTTCGCCTCTAAAAGCAATGGTGATTTCTATGGAACTACAGACAAGGGTGAATCGTGGCAATACACACACAATATGGAAGTAGGCATTGAATCCATTTATTTCATTGATTCTGAAACAGGTTATGCTGGTGGCGAAGAAGGCATCCTTTTAACAACTAACGATGGAGGTCTAAGTTGGGAATCTATTGGTTTTCTTGAAGGTAGATTCTTCGATGCAACTATACAGGGGATTCATTTTAATGACAAAAATCGTGGTTTCACAGTAGGACAAAGAGGAAGAATAACGATGACAACGGATGGAGGTCAATCTTGGACAGAAAATGGATTTACATTTGACCATATAAAACAACTCGACTTCCCTTCATCCACAACAGGCTATGCACTCACGAGTAATGAGATTTCAAAAACCGAAGACAACGGGGCAACATGGATCAACCTTGGTTCTCCCTTATCGGAAAACAAAACGAAATCATTGCAGTTTATAGATGAGCAGATAGGCTATGCTATTGTCGGAGGGAATCGTATTTCAGATCCTAGCCTTTATGTATATAAAACAGCGGATGGGGGCAACAGTTGGTCTCCTACCAATCAAGGGAATCCTTTAGAAGCCGAAATCGATATAAACGCTCTTTATTTTATAAATGAAAATGTAGGCTACGCCACAGGAAACACTTTTGCTAGGGTTTTCCGAATATTTAAAACCACGGACGGAGGTGATACCTGGAAGGTAACTGGGGATAAACAAATTATGAAAATGAAATTCATCAATGACTCAGTGGGCTATGGAATGAGTAATCATTCTATTTTTTATAAAACTTCAACCAGCGGAAGTGCGTGGGAAGAGATTCTGGACACAGGAAGTGACATCACTGACTTCGATGTGTATGATTCTGAAACTATATACATAGGAACATCAGAAGGGCTCATGTATAAATCAGAAAATGGAGGAATTGAATGGAACATCCTGAGCAGTGCTCCTAAGGTCTTTCAAGAAAAAGTTGACTTCATTAACTCCAGCATAGGCTCTCTAGTATCTGGAAACGTTGTGTATAGTACGATTGATGGTGGCCTCTCATGGAGTTCATCTAGGGTTGGTGATGGAATAATGGACATGGCATACACCAGTGAAAAAATATATGTACGTGGAAGCTATGGTGAATTACATGCAAGGACTTACGATGTAACTTCTTCCTATTCTTCATTAGAAATAGTGAAAGGATCTCTTCATGTTTTCCCTAATCCGGCCTCAAGGGTGATACAGATGGAGATTGAAGACAGTCAGAAGATAACGGCTTACACGATGTATGATATGACAGGAAGAAAGGTTATGCAAGGAAAGAATCTTGACACTTCTAAAATCGAGATCATTCTACCAGAGTCACTTCATGGACTATATATTATAAATGCCATAGTTGGAGAAAATTATGCTTTTTCTAATCGATTGGTGATATTGAAATAAGAGTGATCTTAATCTCAAAGGTTCGAAAAGATCATACCATATTGCTTCGATTTGGATTTAAGAATGTTGACTCCTTTTTTTCCTTGAGGGTGGAGCGTCATGATTCTTTCTTCAGACATGGTTGTAGTTTTTAAAAGTAAAGTACGACAAGAACAAGCCGAGAAGTCCCATCGATACAATGCGATCCATAATATTCACTAAGGTATAATCAAGTGGAAACATATACCAATTATATAAGCCTATGTCTGAAACCACAGCAATCAGACAACCGATAAGTACACACTTTAATACAACATCCATCCTGTTCTTAAAAGTGTGATTCTTAAATATCAACAACAGAAACAGAACAATGAGAACATTCCATATAAAGCTCTTTAAGAACATCATAGGATCCCAGAACGATGTAGGACCAGACTTATACACCATCATTGTGATCCGAGGCCCCTCAGAAAGTTTTTCCTCTATTTCACCCATCGCCTCCTCATTCATAGAAGTGGGCATTCCCGGAAAATGATACACCCCATCTTCTGGCATCTGGTTCCGCATATCCTCTAGGTTAATCGCAGATTATGGAATATTAGTAAGGGTCTGACTGTGAAAAGGCAAGGCCATCCAGGAAACAGCGTTCCAGATAAAAAGGATCACAGCACCGAGTAAAAGGGTTATGAAGCGTCTCATAGTACGATCGTTTTCTTAAAGTTATTAGAATAAGAATAGAATCTAGTATATCGATCACTATTTTCGACGAAAACACCAGTGGCATATCCCTCGCAGATAGATCATTGAAATCGTGCTTCTTCGTGCCCCTGCATAATGGATGGATCTCTCCATCTAAACCGCTCTGTGTACTGGTTGCTTATTCCCGCAATGACATCCTTCATGACCGCACCGATCATAGGCCCCATCTTCATTCCATGTCCACTTCCCCCAGTTGCGATGGCGCAATTCTCTAATTCAGGATGCATACTCAGAAGGTAGTCTCCGTCGTAGGTGTCTGTGTATAAGCATTTTTTAGAAAGGACAAGATCGCTTATGGACAACTCCGAAAAAGTAGATTTCAGAAACTCGTCCAGCAGGGTTAATTCCTCTTCGGTAACCAATCTCTGCTCATTATGCGGATCTTGCAGGGTGCCCTGGGCATGCAGTCCGATCTTGACCACGTCGGCACTCAAGTGGTGCGGAAATCCATACCATCCTGAGTTAGAAATATCGGCAGAATATACAGACAATGCTGGCGCTTGATACATCTTACTACTACCTGGAGAAAGCCAAAACAAAGGATGACCCGTTACCTTAAAAAAATCAGTCAACTCTGGCAGTAATTCTGCAGAGTATACGCCTGCTGCTACGACCGTAACGCCAGCATAAATCAATTCGCCCGATGCTAATTGCACACCTATGGCCTTTCCACCATCCTTGATGACCTTATCTACTTTACACTGGGTCATGTATTTTATCTCATGCTTGTAATGTCCTACTAGGAGCTTTATGGCTGTTCCAGATTCTACATATCCGCCAGCTGGGTTGTATACCGCTTCCGCAAATGCGCCTTCTCTTATACACGGAAAACGTGCTGAAATTTCCTCTCCATAAAAGGATTCAAAGCTATATCCATGTTTTCTTAGTAAGTGAAGTGAAGCCTGTTCATAACTCTGAACTTCACTTGATATGTTACGCTTAGAAAACATGGTATACCCTACCTCATGATAGACATCAACACCTAAAATCACATTCCACTTTTTCCACCCCTCGATGCTTTCTCTAGCCATATTAAAGTAAAGCTCATCTGAACCATACTCAACCCGTACAGCCTTCGATATATCATCAGAAGCACTGAGTGGATGAGGGATTGCTCCTTGTTCAATAAGCACCACTTTATAGCCCGCTTCACTGAGATGAATGGCGGTAGAAACTCCGAATATTCCTGCCCCTATGACAATAGCATCTGCCGTCGGCATGGCTTATTCATTGTCAATATCGAGATTTTTTCTTGGCAATTTTTCATCGCGCTGAGAAGTATGCCAGACGAATGTAGCAACAATCGTAGCTGCTTGACTCAAGTCATCTCCAGATAGGTGATCCCAGTTATCCATGTTAGAATGATGGGTACGTGTGAAGTATGCCATAGGTTCCTGTATAAACTGGAATCCTGGGATTCCAACTGCATCGAATGGTAGGTGATCTGTCCCTCCAGTATTTCTTAAGGTCAAGGTCTGAGCTTCTTCATCTCCGAAAGGTTCTAGCCATTCTCGGAAAATATTTGCGACAGCGGAATTACCTTGTAGATATACGCCTCTGATCTTACCCGTTCCATTGTCTAAATTGTAATAAGCAGACACATTGGCCTGAGCAGGCTTAATCGATTGAGGCGTAAATCCGCTCTCTCCGAAATCTGCATAATGCTCGCCTACATATCTACGAGAACCGAACAATCCTTGTTCCTCTCCGGTCCACAATGCAAGTCTCAATGTCCTTCTAGGTTGGATGCCTGTCTCCTTGATCGTTTCTAATAGAATCCTTGCAGCTTCCATCATAACTGACGATCCAGCGCCATTATCCGTAGCACCAGTTCCTGTATGCCATGAATCGAAGTGCGCACCGAATATCACAACTTCATCTTTTAGATCCGTACCTGGAATCTCTGCAATGATGTTGTGTTCCATCTCATCTTCATTGTGGTAACTCGTGGTTAAATCTATAGAAAGTGTTACGGGAACACCTTTATCCATCATCCGCAATATGCGGTTATAATGTTCTACAGATAGTGTAGCTTGAGGTACAACCTCCTTGCCTTTATCTCTAGCACTTCCTCCTCCCGTTCTTGCACCTGAAACGAAAACTGTTCCTAGGTCGCCCTTGTAACTTCTATCTAGGACAGCTATAGGCTTTTCTACTTCGAGCATTTCCCATATGGCTCTATTCAAGTTGAATCCACCAGCTCTATTTCTTCTTCTCGGTCTAGGAGTAGGTTCTCCAGCATTGGCCATGTTGAGTAAGGTGGTAGCATCATGGCGGGATGCCATCGCATCGAATGGCAACTTGACATCTCTGATCGTATCTATCATTACGAACTTGCCACTGAGCTGGCCTTTGTATTTCGCAATATCTTCTTCTTCCTTAATGTCAAGGTATATGACTTCGCCTGTCCCTTTTACACTGGGTGACCATGCCTTAGGATAAGCAATCAATGGCCAGTAAGTAGGTGCCATTGCGTGCATAGAAAATCCGTCTAACTGCCATCCTCTTCCGAAAGGGCCCCACTCATCTAAGTGTACATTAGACATACCCCATGATTCAAGTTCAGATTTAGCCCAGTCGGTGGCCTTATCTAACATAGGGGATCCTGTAAGTCTAGGACCATATACATCCGTCATCCAGCTGGCAATCTCCATTACCTGGGATTGATCCAGTCCATGTTTTTTAATTACGTCGACAACGTCAACTTCTTCTTGTGCATTGAGGCTGCCCAGCATCAACAGTGCTAAGCAGAATGTGGTAATTCTATTCATCATATCAAGTTATAGTTCAATAGTTAATAGGTAAATATAAGGATTCATGCGGAAGTACAAGGATTATCTGACAAGTGGAACTCCATTTTCTCTGAAATGTCGTAGAGAATGAAACGTCGATCGCTCTAATGGCGGAAGTTTCTCTACATATGCCATTGACTGAAAGGCTACGGAAGCTACCTCATTATGATCTTCAATAGCTAGCTTTCCTTCATAATTCTGACAATAAAACTCAACAACGAAGTACTGAACACAGTCCCCATTCTGATACGTATGCGTCTGAAGCTCAGGTCTGCTATCCACGCCTATGCATACAGGATCTATCATGGTCAAGCCGGTTTCTTCCCTGACCTCACGGATTACGCAATCTACGATTGTTTCATTTTCTTCCATCCCACCTGCTGGTAAGCCTACCTGCCCATTGTCGTTTCTCAGTATAAATAAGAATTCACCTTGGTCATTCTCAATGATGGCCCTAGCCGCAGGGTGGATAATTTTATCGTGACCGATCTTTTCTCTCATCCGCTTCAAGTAGTGTCCTATCATTTTTGTGTTTCTTATATTGGAGTAATTTAAAATCTATAAGATTAATAAATCATCCCTTACCTATCATGATGATTAATTACTTTAATTAAAAAAAAGAACCTTGACTAGCCTATTGTTATTATCCATTCTTATTCTAGCAGCCATAGGCTTCATTATAATATCGAGCGTCAGATGGAGCATGCATCCTTTTTTATCGTTGTTAATTGCCAGTCTCGGTGTAGGCTTAATCAGTGGACAATCTCCCATTGAATGTATTGAATATATCAGTTCTGGATTCGGGGGTATACTCGGAAAAATCGGTTTAATCGTCATCTTAGGAAGCATCATCGGTGTCGTTCTAGAACGATCGGGGGCAACCATGCGGATAGCCATGATCATACTAGATACCATAGGTAAGCGATTCCCTGTTCTTGCCATGTCTATCATAGGAGCCATTGTGAGTATTCCAGTTTTCTGCGACAGTGGATTCGTAATATTATCAGGCTTGACGAAGCCATTTTCTGATAAAACTAAAATCTCTCAAGGGGCGTATGCGCTGGCCTTAGCGACGGGCTTGTATACGTCTCATACCTTGATTCCTCCGACACCTGGACCGATTGCCGTAGCTGGAAATATCGGAGCCATGGACCACCTTGGCATCATCATGCTCGTAGGTTTTATTACTGCTCTATTCCCATTGGTTGTCTCGTGGAGGTTATCCGTCCGCTGGGGATCACAACTAGTTATTGAGAAATCAAGTGCCCCTACAGAAGAAACATTGCCACCGACACTCCCTTCAATTCTTCCTATTCTTCTACCCATTTTATTGATATCCTTGTCTTCTGTTTTTAAGATTTTATCGCTCTCTGGCAAATGGGCAGATGCCATCTATTTCATCGGTCATCCGGTAGTGGCACTCCTCTGTGGATTAATCGCTACATGGCCACTTTTAAGACTTACTTCCATCCCGTTAAAAACTTGTATCGAAAAAGGAATCATCGTTTCTGGACCCATCCTTATTCTGACTGGAATAGGTGCCGCATTCGGGACGGTGCTCAAAGGCACCCAGATCGATGAAGCCATCAGAGATATGACCGCCAACCAAGAACTAGAAGGACTGGCTGTATTAATCATAGCATTCATAGTTTCTGCCATCCTTAAAACAGCTCAAGGCTCTTCTACAAGCGCCATGGTCATAACCTCCTCCATCGTTGCTCCTTTCTTGATATCATCTGGTGTAACGGATCCATGGTCACTGTCTGCACTCGTAATGGCTATAGGAGGTGGTGCAATGACCGTATCCCATACCAACGACAGCTACTTCTGGGTAGTAAGTAAATTCAGTGGTATACCCATGAAGTCTATGCTTCGTTCTTACACCTTGATAACCGCCATACAAGGGATATGCATAGGTATGATTTCCATTATTATTTATATCTTAAGTAATCTATAATAAAAAGTACTATGAACGAGAAGGATATCAAGCACATAGTCACAGCATTCAGGAAAAAATTTAAATGGGAAGCCATAGACTACGATAAGATAGAATCGATCATCTCGCCTACAGATTGTAAGGT
>CAZFJO010000037.1:0-19081 GCA_964518915.1 uncultured Saprospiraceae bacterium | reverse complement strand
ATAACATCTCCTGTCATTTCCTCGGGAATAGAAACACCCATCAGGCTTAATAGTGAAGGTGCTACATCAGCCAACTTACCATTTCTAACCGTCTTTCCTGCTGCATTCCTGAGAAATATAGGAACCATATTGGTCGTGTGGGCTGTATGTGGTGTACCATCCTCGTTTATCATAATATCTGCATTCCCATGATCAGCTATAATAATCACGGCATAATCTTGTCGATCTAGTTCTTCATTTAATTTCACTAAACACTTATCCACCGTTTCTGCTGACAACTGTGCTGCTTTAAAGTCACCTGTATGCCCTACCATATCGGCATTGGCATAATTGATACATATGAAATCTGGAGACTTTTCTCTTACGTGAGTAACGAGGGCATCAGTAACCTCGTATGCGCTCATCTCTGGTTTTAAATCGTACGTAGCAACATTAGGAGATTTTATCAATAGACGCTCCTCTCCCTCGAAAGGTTCTTCTCTTCCTCCAGAGAAAAAGAAAGTCACGTGCGGATATTTTTCTGTCTCAGCAATTCTTACTTGTGTAAGTCCTGCCTTACTTACTACCTCTCCTATGGTCATAGTAAGATCCTCCTTTCTAAATAAAACATGAACCCCATCGAATGCCTTACTGTATTCTGTCATCGTACAATAAAATAATCGATAGGCAAACATCTTATATTCAGGAAAATCATTCTGCGTCAATGCTATCGTTAACTGCCTAGGTCTGTCTGTTCTGAAATTAAAAAACAAGACCGGGTCATCCTCATTTATTACACCATCAACATCTGCTATAATGGCTGGCATAAATTCATCGGTAATTCCTTGCTTGTAATACGATTCTATGGTCTGTTTTAAGTCATCGGTGGATTCACCGAGTCCTTTAGTAATGAGATCATAGGCTTGCTTTATTCTTTCCCATCTGTTGTCTCGATCCATAGAATAATACCGACCAATGCAAGATGCAATCCTTGTATTGTAATCCGCTGTTTTTTCTAAGAAGTAATCCAAGTACTTAGACCCTCCATCTGGAGCTGTATCCCTACCATCTAGAAATGCATGAACCCTAGATTCTAATCCATTCTCATGTACCAATCTGCACAATTCAATTAAGTGATCTATATGAGAATGAACACCTCCGTCTGAAAATAAACCCATCAGATGAACCGGACGATTTTTCTCTTTAGCATAAGCGATAAGATCCTGAAAGACAGGATTAGGCTCCATTTTTTCATCTCTGATGGCCTTATTGACCTTAGCGAAGTCCTGATACACTACCCTACCTGCCCCGATATTAAGATGTCCGACTTCCGAATTCCCCATCTGTTCTGCCGGTAATCCTACTTCTTCTCCATAAGTAATAAGTTCAGCATGAGAAGCCTCATTGTATAACGCATCAACATAAGGTGTGCTGGCTGCGCTTATGGCTGATGCTTCCTTACGCTTACCATGTCCCCACCCATCTAAAATTATAAGAGCTGCTTTTCTTGTACTCATAGCTTGATTTTGATTGCGCAAAAATACTATTAAAAGCGCTCACTATCTGGGTAAAAGTAAAATATCTAACATTTTATTCCCATCATATACTTTTATTTTAAATGTGTATATAATTACATATCAATACATTTAATATTAATTCCATTAAATAATACATAATTCATCGTAATCCTGAACCTTATATGAAACAATTTTCGTTCTATGGTTAAACGATCAATTATTATGAGGTACTTAACCTTAATATTCATGGTGTTTCTCACAACTAGCCTTATAGGGCAGAGTAAAGAGAAGGTTTTCTTTAAAGCAATGGCAGAAAGTGACATAGAAACAGTTGCAAGTCTCATAGGAAAAAGGGTTGAATTATGCCTCCTAGATGAGCAAGACATGTATGGAAAGAGACAAGCTGTTAATATAGTAGAAGAGTGGTTATCTGATGCTAAACCCACCTCATTCACCGAATTGCATGGTGGAGAATCTAAAGACGAAAAGACCTATTACAAGGTAGCTAAGTTGATGACGTCAAAAGGAAGTTACAGGGTATTCGTTTTAATTGATAGTTCTACACCTGATGGGACCATTAAGAAAATTCAAGTTGATGCTTTCTGATTTAGAAATCATCATTAAGAACCCCCATTCCGAATAAAGCATAATCGTATTTTACAGGATCTAACGGATCTAACACACGTAAATTTTCTGTAAGCTCTACTACTGACTTCCAGTCAGTCTTGTCTCGGGAAAGCAATCCTAATTTTCTAGCAACTCTATAGACATGTATGTCTAAAGGTATCATCAATAAAGAGGGACTCATCGTCTTCCATATGCCAAAATCGACACCTCTAGCATCCTGTCTTACCATCCATCTCAGAAACATATTGATGCGCTTACAAGAAGAGTTCTTAGCCGCTTGCGCTACATGCTTCCCGGTCCGTGGTAAAAAATAAGGACACGATCTGAAAAAATCATTTAATTGGGTAATCCCTTGATAGACTGACAGCAGCTCTTTCCCTTCAGAGACAAACAGTTCTTCTAAGCTATCGTGCTGGGAATAGTATTCTTTAAAAAAGTGGATGAAACACAATGCATCATCTCCGTTAAAGGTTCGGTGTTTAAATACTTCAAATCTGGCTAGATCACTCTCTCGGTGATTCATGATGAACTCATAAGGCGCATTATCCATGAGGTCACACAACTGAGTTGCCTTGTTGATGATTGTCTTTCGTTGCCCCCATGAAAGCATGGCTGTCCAGAAACCAGCTATTTCTATATCTCGGCTATCTGTAAACTTATGCGGAATAGATACCGGGTCTAAGTCTATAAATGAAGACTGATTATAGGAATTATACTTATGATCGAGAAGTCCTCTTACTTCTTCGATGTCCATAACTAGTCAAGCGTCTGCTTAATTTCCAATACTTCATACGCCTCAATAATGTCTCCGATCTTAATGTCATTGAAATTCTTGATGGTAAGTCCACATTCTAGTCCTGACTTAACTTCTTTAGCATCTTCCTTAAATCGTTTCAGCGTACTCAACTCTGCAACAACGCCTTCCTTGATAGGATAAACCACTATGCCATCTCGTATAAGTCGGATGAATGAGTTTCTTGAAATCTTTCCTTCTTGTACATAGCAACCTGCGACTGTACCTACCTTACTGATCTTATAAGTTTCTCTAACCTCTACTTGGGCAGTTATACTTTCTTCCTTAGTAGGTTCTAGCATTCCTTCGATGGCTGACTTAATCTCATCGATGGCCTCATAGATGATAGAGTAAGTCTTAATCTGTACCCCTTCTTTCTCTGCTATATTTCTAGCACCAGCAGAAGGTCTTACTTGGAATCCTATTATTATCGCATCAGAAGCTGAAGCAAGTAGCACATCAGATTCTGCAATGGCTCCTACAGCTTTATGAATTACATTAACTTGAACTGTCTCAATCGATAACTTAATAAGAGAATCCGATAGTGCTTCTACAGAACCATCCACATCACCTTTCACAATTAAGTTCAATTCTTTAAATGTTCCTAATGCTAATCTTCTTCCGATTTCATCAAGACTAATTCTCTTGCTTGCTCTAGTAGTCTGTTCTCTCTCTATCTGCGCCCTCTTACCAGCAACTTGTCTTGCTTCTTGGTCAGAATCATAAATTTTAAATTTCTCACCTGCTTGTGGTGCGCCACTTAGACCCAGTACCATAACTGGAGATGAAGGCCCTGCCTCTTTTAACTTTTTACCTCGCTCGTTAAACATTGCTTTAACCCGACCACTGTGGGATCCAGCTACTATAATGTCACCGATCTTCAAGGTTCCAGTCTGAACAAGCATCTTAGTAAGATAACCTCTTCCTTTATCCAGAGATGCTTCTACAACCGTACCTATGGCTTTTCTATCTGGATTAGCCTTTAACTCTAGTACTTCTGCTTCTAGCAATACTTTCTCAAGTAATAGATCTATGTTCAGTCCTGTTTTAGCTGATATATCTTGTGACTGGAATTGTCCACCCCACTCTTCTACTAGGAGATTCATAGATGCAAGCTCTTGCTTGATTCTCTCAGGAGCAGCACCGTCCTTATCTATCTTATTTATTGCGAATACAAGTGGAACACCAGCAGCCTGAGCGTGACTGATTGCTTCCTTGGTCTGAGGCATGATGTTGTCGTCTGCCGCAATAATAATGATTACAATATCTGTAACCTTAGCTCCCCTTGCTCTCATCGCTGTAAAGGCCTCGTGACCAGGTGTATCTAAGAACGTTATCTTCTTATTGTCCGGACCTACCTTAACTTCGTATGCACCGACGTGCTGAGTTATTCCTCCGGCTTCTCCAGCAGCAACATCTGTTTTACGGATGTAATCCAGTAAGGAAGTCTTACCATGATCAACATGTCCCATAACCGTTACAATTGGAGCCCTAGGCTGAAGGTCAGCAGGATCATCTACTATTTCTTCTACAACATCTTCTTCTGTCTCCGCATCTATAAACTCTACTTCATGTCCGAACTCTGTAACCAGAAGTTCTATTACTTCTGCATCTAGTCTCTGGTTGATTGATACAATAACACCCATATTCATACAAGTAGTTATTACATCTGTTACCGGGACATCTAGAAGACTGGCAAGTTCACTTACAGAGACGAACTCTGTTAATTTGATTTTAGTCTCCTTGTTTTCAAGATCCAGGATTTCCTGTTTCTCTCTTTTTACTTCTCTATTGTCTCTACGGATTTTCTGACGCTTATTCTTTCCACCGCCGGAAAGTCTGGCCATAGTTGCCTTGATCTTATCGTCAATTTCCTTCTGAGTAACCTCTTTTACTTCATCCTTACCTCTTCTATTCTTATTTCGGTTACCTGCATAATTAGCGGTATTGATTTTCTTTCTTTTTCTCTTTCTTTTGCCTGGAGCAGTACTGCTGTTATTTCCTCCGGCTCTCTGACCTGCAGGCTTATCTTCTTTTTTCTTTTTAGGTTTTTCTAGCTTATTCGCATCGATCTTCCCTAAAATCTTCAACCCTTGCAGTTTAGGTGTTTTAGCCCTCATCATCTCTTCAGCTGGAGGAGCTTTAGTCCCTTTAGTAACAACTTCTTTCGGGGTACTTGGGGCCTGTACCTTCTCTTCAACAACAGGAGGTTTCTCCTCTTCCACTTTCTTCTTTTCTGGTTTAGGTTCTTCTGCTACTGGCTTCTTTTTTTGTTCCAGATCTATCTTACCTATTACCTTCAATTTAGGCGCTTCTGCTTTAACTTCTACTACTTCTTCAACCGGGGCTTCAACCTCAGGAGTAGGAGTAGGTGGTGGCGGAGGTGTTACAGGTGCAGGTGGTGGCGGAGGTGGTGCTACTTCCTTCTTAGGTTGCTCTACGACAACTGGAACTTCTTCTTCCACCTTAGCAGGCCTATTGGTACCGATGACCAACTGATCAGCCTGTTCCTTAACGTGCATAGAATTGCTAAACTCCTTTAGCAATTCATCGTGCATCTCGTCAGAAACCTTGGAAGTGGGCTTATTGTCTATTTCAAAGCCCTTTTCCATAAGGAATTCTACGATGGTAGATGTACCTACGTTAAGTTCTTTTGCAATTTTTACTAGTCTGGTTGCCATTAAGCAATTTTAAATTTCACAATATGTGTTAATAAGCGACAATAATCGTACGCTAGTCATTTTCGAATTCTGATTCAAGAACACTTATCACATCCTTAATCGTTTCTTCTTCAAGGTCAGTCCTTCTTATCAGTTCTTCCATACTTAAGTCGAGTACAGACCTTGCTGTATCGCATCCTATATTCTTGAATGCATCTATAATCCACTCTTCTATTTCATCTGCAAATTCGTCTAAGTCTACATCTTCTATTTCTAACTCGTCATTCTCCCTGTAGACATCGATTTCATATCCCGTTAACTTACTTGCAAGTTTTATATTACTACCGCCTTTTCCGATGGCCATAGATACTTGATCTGGCTTTAAGAAAACCGCTGCCTTCATCTTCTCGTCATCAAGCTGTATGTTAGATACCTTAGCTGGAGTCAGTGATCGCTGAATGAATAATATATTGTTAGCTGTATAATTAACGATATCGATGTTTTCATTTTTAAGTTCTCTTACGATACCATGGATACGCGAACCTTTCATTCCTACACATGCCCCTACTGGATCGATACGATCGTCGTAAGATTCAACAGCAACTTTAGCTCTTTCTCCTGGTATACGTACGATTTTCTTAACCGTTATTAAACCATCTTCTATCTCTGGTACTTCTTGTTCAAGTAGTTTTTCTAAGAAAACAGAGTCCGTTCTGGATAGTAGAATACTCGGTGAGTTGTTTCTCATTTCAACCCGCTTAATAACCGCTCTAACCATATCTCCCTTTCGGAAAAAATCTCCTCTTATCATTTCGTTTCTAGGAAGAACCAGTTCATTACCGGTTACATCATCTATGACAAGCATTTCTCTCTTAAGGATCTGACTGATTTCTCCAAGCACAATCTCTCCTACCCTATCCATGTATCTCTTGTAGATCTCGTCTTTCTCTAAATCCATAATCCTCGAGATTAATGTCTGTCTCGCTGCCATTATAGATCTCCTTCCGAAATCTTCTAAGAAAAGCTGCTCGTAACATTCTTCTCCTACTTCATAATCCTCGTCTATAGATAAAGCTTCTGAGTTAGAGATCTGACTGGCTTCATCTGCAACTTCACCATCAGGAACAATTTCTCTTACCCTCCACATCTCAAGGTCACCATTCTGGGTATTGACGATGACGTCGAAGTTCTCATCTGATCCGTACTTCTTTCTGATAAGTGTTCTAAATACATCTTCTAGAACACGTACCATAGTAGGTCTATCGATGTTTTTTCCAGCTTTGAATTCCGAAAACGATTCTACTAAATTCATTTCTATATGATTAAAAACTTATTTTAATTTTTGCCTTTTCAATATCGGTAAACACAACCACAGCTTCTTTCTCTACATTGACTTTTTTCTTCCTCCCTTCTAATCGTTCTCGCACAGTCCATGTGATTCTTATATGATCCTCTGTTACTTCCTCAAGTAATCCAGCGTATTTCTCTCCTGAAACGGTCTTCACATCTATCTTCCTACCCACATTCTTCTTAAACTGTCGATTAAGTTGAAGGGGCCTTCCTACACCTGCAGAAGATACTTCCAAGGTGTATTTTTCTCCAAACCATTTTTTCTCATCCAGAACTTCTTCAAGTCCTCTACTCAATTGCTTGCACACAGAAAAGCTCACATGCTCATCGCTGTCTAGATATACCTCAATCTTCGTGTTGCTGATAACAACTTCTACAAGATAACATTCTGTCAGCTCTTTTTCCTTTAAGATCTCATTTACTAGATCGGATACTTTTTCTACGTCCACTTCATTAAGCTATTGTAATAAAAAAAGGGAACTCTCGTTCCCTCCTTATTCCTTTTCCGGGTGCAAAGATAATAAATACCTGCAGATTATCAATTATTAACTAGGATTGAATGTCTATTACTTCAATAAGTTCTAATTCTATCTGTTTTAAATCAAGATTTACCTCTAGCACTTTAACCTTGACATGCTGTCCCATTTTAATTTTCTGACCAGATCGCTTGCCTTCTGCCCATAATCTAGACTCTGGAATATCGTAGGGTTCGTCCATCTGAGCGAAGCTCACCATTCCTTCCGCATGCGAGGGTTCCATTAATATAAATAGTCCTCGCTCTATGATGCCAGATACATACCCAGTAAAGGTTTCTCCTTCTCTACCCATCATATACTCTACCTGCTTATACTTGATTGAAGCTCGTTCTGCCTCTGTGGCCTTCCTTTCTTGACTAGATATATGGCTACATTTCACCTCTAATTCATCCTTCTTGACACGCGTTTCTTGCGATAAATTGTCAAATAATATCCTGTGGACAAGCACATCTGCATACCTCCTTATAGGGGATGTAAAGTGCGAATAATAATCAAATGCCAATCCATAATGACCGATATTATCTGTAGTATATATGGCTTTTGCCATGGTTCTTATTGCTAGTGGCTCTAGCAATTTTACCAGTGGATTCTCTTCTGCCATTTCAGACATGGCGTTTAGAGATTTAGCAACATTCTTAGGTGTATCTACCTTTATTTCTATTCCTAGCTCGCGGGCAAATGCAGCAAAATCTGCCAAACGTTCTGGATCAGGTACATCATGCACCCTGTACACAAAAGGAATCTCCGATTTACTCTTCTTGGCTACAAACTGGGCGACAACCCTATTTGCGAGAAGCATAAAATCTTCTACCAACATATGGGCATCCTTTCTAACCTTAGAATGAACAGCAATCGGCTTAGCTTCATCATCTAGTTCGAAGTATACTTCTTCCGACTCAAAGGCTATAGAGCCATACTTAAATCTCTTCTTCCTCAGTTTATGAGCCAGCTTATTTAAGTCTAGCAATTCCTTAGAAAATGGCCCTTCGTTGCCTTCTAATATCTCTTGTGCTTCTTCATAGGTGAATCGCTTGTCGGAGTGAATCACACTCCTTCCTATCCACTTATCTATCACCCTGAAGTCCTTACTAAACTTAATCGATACGGTAAATACAAGCTTGTCTTGTTCCGGATTAAGCGAACATAAATCATTAGACAATACTTCCGGCAACATGGGTATAACCCGATCTACAAGATAGACGGAAGTCGCTCTGTCGTATGCTTCCTTATCTAAGGCAGAACCTTTTTTCATATAGTGGGTGACATCCGCAATGTGGATACCCACTTCTAAACTCCCATCCTCGAAATACTCTAAAGAAAGCGCATCATCGAAGTCCTTAGCCGTCAATGGATCAATGGTAAAAGTGGCCACATTCCTGAAATCTCTTCTCTTAGCGATTTCTTCTTCCGTAATGGTATGCGATATTCTTTCACATTCTTCTATTACTTCAGGTGGAAACCCGATTTCAAATCCAGTAGAAAAAACAATCGACTGCATAGCGATGTCATTCTCTGAGGCTTCTTCTAGAACCCTAGATATCTTACCCCATATCGCCTTATTCTGGCTTACGCCCCAGTCCGTAATATCCGCAACAACATAGGAATTGTCTTCCACCTCACCCAGATCTCTGAGCGCAATGTGAACTTCAGGAAATTTCTTTTCTGATATAGGAAGCACGGATCCATACTTCTGAAAAATCTTCAACTTACCCAGAACCTGAGTGGTTTTCCTCTGGATGATTTTAGTGATCTTGCCTTCTGGTTTTCTTCTCCCTGACATCATAGGCACAGATACTTGTACGATATCTCCGTTATAAGCGCCCATCGTATACTTAGCGGGCACATATATATCTACTTCAGAATCTGGAGTAATTATATAAGCTGCTCCAGATCGGATGAGGTCTACTCTGCCTTCTAGTGTCTTAACAGGAATGGAAGTATTCTTAGTATCTAGGTTTTTTACATCCCATTTAAACTTATCCTCAGCTATCTTAAACAATACACCTTCTTTTTCTAATTGCTCGAGGGCATGCTGAACGGCATCCTTCGACGCATTGAGTTTTAATTTTCTGATAAGCTGCTTAGCATTGTACCTCTTATTAGGCTTGGCACTGAGCAACGAAATAATTATTTTTTTCAGCTGGGCAGAAGAAGTCTTTCCTCTTCTACCTTTATTTTTCTTAGTCATTTAAATAATTGATTTGTTCTAGCCTTGATCGATGTGATATGAAATATCTCTTTAAGATTATGTGCCTATCCAACTAGCATTGTCTGGTCTCTTTTTTATAATCTCTACAATCCACGAAGCTTATGCGCACATGTGGAATGTGTATTCTAGATCTTTTCTGGCTATTGTGATTTTAAATTTATTGGTTTTCGTGAAAATGGAAACATAAAAGATTGTCCATTTATCATTCTTATATACTTGTACGATAGGCACAAAGATAACTCTATATTGTTAAAACCTAGATTAATTGAAATTAATTCCCCAAAACAAAAAGAGGTTTTTAGTTGTATAACTAGATTTATAGTTATATGTTTGTATTTATAGTTATAAACCAAAATCTGTTTTATGGAACGCTTAACGAAAGCCGAAGAAGAAATAATGGTAATGATCTGGAATAAGGGCGCTTGCACCGTTAGCGATATCCTTTCTGACATGCCTGAACCTAAACCCGCACATTCTACCATATCCTCTTTTATAAGGATACTCGAGAAAAAAGGATACGTATCTCATAAAGCCTACGGAAGAACGTATGAGTACTCACCTATCGTCGAAAAGAAAGACTACAGCAAGACTAAGGTTTCCGGATTACTCTCTAATTTTTTCGGAGGTTCCGTAGATCAACTGGTCTCCTTTCTGGTTAAAGAAGAAAATGTCTCTCTACAAGAAATGCAGCGTCTTCTCGATAAGATTAAAGAAGAAGAAAGTTAATTCCTCAACACTCAACCTAATTACTTCAGTACAATAAATCTAGCTGACATGGTCGCATACTTAATCAATACGACAATTACCTGGACACTGCTTTACTGCATATACAAGCTGTTCCTAGAGAAAGAAAAATTCTTTCAACTCAATCGGTTTTACCTACTGGCTTCTTTAACCCTAGGTGCTTTACTTCCTCTGGCATGTACCCTTGTATCACCGATGGCGCAACAACTCCATGACCTAGCGCAACCGATACAGCAAGTATATCATAGCAATTTAAAAAACATAGAAAACTGGACCTCCGCATGGATACCCAGCGATCAATTGTCAGATTCATCCACATCACCCTTGAGTAAGGTGGACTGGGCATTGATGATACTGCTTGTGTATTCCATAGGTGTTCTTACAGTGGGTTTTAAAACCATAAAATCCATCGCTCATATTCTAAGAATTATCTTGAGATCAGATGTTGAGAAGTCTGACCGTTTCAATTTATGCGAAGTCAACGAAAACATTTCTCCCTTTTCCTTCTTCAACTACATGATTATCAATCGATCTAACCATTCAGAATCAGAACGGAAAAATATCATAGACCACGAAATACATCATATGGAACGAGGGCACACCATAGATGTACTCATCGTCCTTGTATTTAAAATTATATTTTGGTGGAATCCGCTTCCTTATCTCTACAATGCAGCACTTAGGTTAAATCATGAGTACTCTGCAGATGCCTATGTACTTACGCAATCCTCAAGAAAAAACTATAGCAGTCAACTCATGCAGGCTGCTTTTCCCAGCGTTAACCTAGCGCTCACTCAACCTATATTTAATTCATTTATTAAAAAACGTATTACAATGATGTATCAACAACCATCCAAAAAAACGAACCTATTAAAGTATGGTCTAGGAATAATGGCCATTGCATTCTTATCGGTTCTATTTACAGATTCTATGTATGCCTACAATTCAGAAGGAGAACAACCACAAGTCGAAACGGAAACCCTTAATAATAAAGGTTCTGACCTCGAAGACAACGATACAGGGAAACTTAAAGCTACAGATCCCGTAATCATCAGTGGAACGGTCACTAAAGAAGATGGGAAGCCACTTATCGGTGTAAATGTCGTTATAGAAGGATCCAACTATGGCGTTATTACCAACATTAAAGGCGAATACGCTATTAAGGTACCAGATGATGGCACCGTAATATTCTCATATGTAGGATATGATTCTTACTCTGCAACGCAATCTGACCTTGTTAAAGAAAGCAACATAAAATTAACGGTCACTAAGTAAGGGTAAAAACTAAAATAAGCCAGCTAAATAAAGGGTTTTTAAATGAAGGAATAAGAGGTCTAGTAAGGTACTAGGCCTCTTCCTCTTTACTCATTACACTCCGTCATCATAAAACAAGATATCTCCAGAAGACAATATCTCCATACTGTAAGATTGTGTTACAGATGGATCGTATTCCTCCCCTTCCACATGAGCGCCAGCAGCAATATGGATGATGAAATCTTGATCGATCTGAGCGATTGATTTTTTAATGATCTGATTTTCTGTAATCACGGAAGAAATTGATTTTCTCGATATAAGCGATCCGTCCTTGTCAGATGTTACTAGAATGTACTCATACTTCAGCAACCCTATCTTCCAGTATATAATTCCGAAATAATCATCCGTCTTAGGAAGTCTGAAACAAGGTATGTATTCCGTATACTCGTCTTCTTCTGACTCCCAGTTACTTATGAAATTATCAATAACAGAAAGTGGTATGGGCTTGTTTTCTGCTCTGAAAATCTCTGCATTTTCTTCATTAAGCGTAACTGGGGGCTCCACCAGAGGAAAAAATTCCAGAAGGGTCTCAATGTTCATGTGTACTTTTTTTTCGCTTACGCAAATGTAGTTATTCCTACTCCACAACCAATTTTTATTAATTTTATTCGCAGCCCTAACTCACTGGTAAGCATGGGCTTACTTCACAATTATTCTGAATTTATATCTGAAGAAACTATTTTCTACCGCAAATCAAATCATTCCCAACAACATCTATTGATTAGATTTATTCTAAATAACTTCATAAATTAAACTTGACTTGGAATAAGGACTCCAAGGCTTAACTTTGTTAGTACAAATAAAATCGGCCATCTTATGCAATGGATTCTCAATTTCCTCACTTCGAGTATTGGAAAAAAGTTTGTAATGAGTTTTACAGGATTGTTCCTGATCTCTTTTTTAACCATACATCTAATCGGTAATCTACAATTGTTGTATGATGATGATGGCGCTGCTTTTAACAAGTATGCATACTTCATGACACACAACCCCTTGATAAAAGCCGTTTCCTTCGGGCTATATGCTGGAATCATATTACATGCATGGTTAGGTCTAGCGCTATTCTTTAAGAATAGAAAATCTAAGGGTCAGAAATATGCAGTAAGCACTTCTGCTAATGCGTCATTCGCTGCTAAGCAGATGGCCATTTTAGGAACACTTATCCTTGCATTTTTATTTATCCACATGGGAGATTTCTGGTATAAAATGAAATTCACGGACCAGCTTGCTATGGTTGATTACGATGGCATGATGGTTAAAGATTTATACGCTCAAGTATCGACTACTTTCAGCAAGCCTCTTTTCGCAGGGATATATATCGTCGGAATGATAGCACTGGCCTTCCACTTATGGCATGGCTTCCAGAGTGCGTTTCAATCGCTCGGATTGAATCATAAGAAATATACACCCATCATCCAGGGGTTCGGTAAGATATTCTCAATCATCGTTCCAGCGGCATTCGCCTTGATTCCTATTTTTATGTACTTAAATCGATAAGCCATGACTACACTTGATGCTAAAATACCGCAAGGAACACTAGAAGAAAAATGGGTCAACTACAGGAGTAAGATGAATCTTGTAGCGCCTAATAATAAAAGAAGAATTGAAATCATTGTTGTCGGAACTGGACTAGCAGGAGCATCTGCTGCAGCTACTCTAGGAGAACTGGGATATAAGGTGAAATCGTTTACCTTTCATGATAGTCCGAGGAGGGCCCATAGTATTGCTGCGCAAGGAGGAATCAATGCCGCTAAGAACTACCAAAACGATGGAGACTCTATATATAGATTGTTCTATGATACCATAAAAGGTGGAGATTATAGATCCAGAGAAGCTAATGTACATAGGCTTGCAGAAGCCAGTGTAAGCATCATAGATCAGGCAGTTGCACAGGGTGTACCATTCGCCAGAGAATATGGAGGTTTACTTGCTAATCGGTCATTCGGTGGTGTACAAGTTTCAAGAACATTTTATGCTAGAGGACAGACTGGACAGCAACTATTGCTGGGTGCTTACTCCTCCTTGTCGAGACAGATATCTACGGGTTCTGTTACCATGTACAATCGACATGAAATGGTGGATCTTGTAAAAGTAGACGGGAAGGCAAGAGGAATTATTGCACGTAACCTACTGACCGGAGAGCTGGAGAGACATGCGGCACATTGTGTCGTTCTCGCTACGGGAGGATATGGCAACGTATTCTACCTATCGACCAATGCGATGGGTTCTAATGTAACCGCAGCATGGAAATCCGTAAAGCGCGGAGCCCTTATGGCTAATCCTTGCTTCACGCAGATCCATCCTACATGCATTCCTGTATCTGGAGATTATCAGAGCAAGCTGACCTTGATGTCAGAATCATTAAGAAACGATGGAAGAGTATGGGTTCCTAAGAAAAAGGAAGATGCCATAGCCATCAAGGAAGGGAAGAAGACAGCCCTCGATATAAAAGAAGAAGATAGAGACTACTATTTAGAGAGAAGGTATCCTGCATTTGGAAACCTTGTTCCTAGAGATGTAGCCAGTAGAGCTGCTAAAGTGGAATGTGATAAAGGACACGGAGTATCTCCGACTGGGTTAGCGGTGTTTTTAGATTTTTCTTCTGCCATAGAAAGATATGGCCACGCGGAAGCCCACTCTAAAGGTTTAGGAGACAATGTATCTACAACCAAAGTAACAGAACTGGGGAAAAGCGTAATAGAAGCTAAGTACGGAAACTTGTTCCAGATGTATGAAAAAATCACTGGAGAAGATCCTTATGTATTCCCTATGAAAATATATCCTGCCGTGCATTACACCATGGGTGGTGTGTGGGTAGATTACAACCTTGAGACCAATGTCCCAGGATTGTTCGTTCTAGGAGAAGCTAATTTTTCAGACCATGGTGCTAACCGGTTAGGGGCATCTGCTTTGATGCAGGGATTGGCTGACGGATACTTCGTTATACCATATACCATCGGACAATTTCTGTCCAATGAAATACGGACACCGACCATTACGACCGACAGTGAAGCATTTGCAGAAGCGGAAAACACGACACGTGATAAAATAAAAAGATTGATTGACATAAAAGGAAATCAGTCGGTAGAAAGTTTCCACCGTCGATTAGGTAAAATCATGTGGGAATACTGCGGTATGTCCAGAAATGCGGAAGGCCTTAAGAAAGGCAGGTCTATGATCCGCGAGCTCCGAGAAGAGTTCTACAAGGATGTCTTCGTACCTGGAACGGCGGAAGAGTTTAATCCTGAGTTAGAGAAAGCAATACGTGTAGCAGATTTCCTAGAACTAGGAGAAGTTATGATGCTAGATGCACTGGATAGAAATGAAAGTTGTGGAGGACACTTCCGAGAAGAATATGCCACAGCAGAAGGTGAAGCACTCAGAAAAGATGAAGAGTATGCTTATGTCTCCGCGTGGGAATGGGATGAAACAGAACCTATTCTACATAAGGAAAATCTGACGTTTGAAAACGTAGAATTAAAGACCAGAAGCTACAAGTAATTACAACCTTAGACCACAATTAAAATTAAGATAATATGCAGTTGAAATTAAAAGTGTGGAGACAGAAAAACCCTAAAATAAAAGGTGGGTTCCAGACATATAGCGTAACCGCTTCAGAACACATGTCTTTTTTAGAAATGCTGGATGTTCTGAATGAGGAACTTATATCTAAAAAAGAAGATCCGATCGCATTTGAGCATGATTGTAGAGAAGGTATATGTGGTACATGCAACCTAGTTATCGATGGAAGACCACATGGACCAGCGCAAGGAACGACAACTTGTCAATTGCATATGCGTTCGTTTAAGGATGGCGACACCATCGTGATCGAACCCTGGAGAGCTGAAGCCTTCCCCATCATTAAGGATCTTGTGGTAGATCGTTCTGCATTTGACAGGATCATTCAAGCGGGTGGTTACATCTCTGTCAATACCGGCCAGGCTATGGATGGTAATGCAATTCCGGTGGAAAAAGACTTAGCGATAAAAGCATTTGATGCAGCAACTTGCATAGGATGTGGCGCTTGCGTTGCTGCATGTCCTAATGGTTCTGCTATGCTGTTTACTTCAGCTAAAGTTTCTCATCTAGGCTTGCTTCCGCAAGGAAAGGTAGAGCACACGAATCGTACGCGTTCTATGGTAGATCAGATGGACAAGGAAGGATTCGGTAACTGTTCTAATGTAGGCGCTTGTGAAGTAGAATGTCCTAAGGAGATATCTATAGAAAACATAGCAAGAATGAATCGCTCTTACGCTGCAGCGGTTTTCGGATCTGATAAGTAATCAATAATATTCTACTTTACGCAGAAACCGGATTCCTACGGTTATTTCTAAACTGAGGTTCCTGATGCTCCTTTCGCCCAAGGTTACGGTTCGTCCATCGAATGGGTTTATGACATTAGGTATAGCGGGTTGCTCGTATTGCAATGATACGTCAGGGTGTAGATTAAACTCGATAAATCCTCCATACAGTTCTCCCATATCATACTCGAATCCCCCACCGATAGTCAATCCATACAGAAACTTATTGACATAAAAATCAAATGGATAAAACGTACTCTGGAACCGCTCGAACTCTGTAAGATTAGTGCCTACTGTATATTCGGCCCTTACCCCGAAAAGGTAGTAAGGTCTAAACTTTTTCTCCCGGTTAAGTATCTGCTTAGCTCCAGCCATAAACATTAAGTTGTGAAACTTAAAACTGTTGGTAAAGCTATTACCCGTATTAATCCCAAATCCTCTGATAGAACTTCCTCTTGTATGGAAACCCAACTGGGCAAACAAAGAACTTGTTGCGTCCTCAGAGTACGATTCTATAAAAACGTCACCATGCAGGGAAAACAATGGGTCTCTATCGAAGTTATTCCACTGTTGTGTATTAATCGCTATGCCAGCTTTCGGGCCGAAGTAAAAAGACTGTGATACCCCCTTAGAAGCTGAACTTGAAACAAGAAGCATGACTCCTATCCACACTAAAAACTTATATATCAGATCATTCATACTGGCAAGATAATAATGAACCTTGACTTTATCACATAATTATCTTTCGGTTACTCAGATGATGTATGTAAGGATTCTATGAGTCAGGAATAGTTCTTCGATCATAGAATATGTCACAGTTATTCTTCGATATCACCCACGATTTCCACTTTTTTATAATGGAAAATTAAGCTGTAGATTCCATCTTCATTTTTTCTGAATTCAAAGTAATCTTCTGCATCAGGTTCTCCAAAAAAAGTGGTTTCTGTTTCAGCTTTTAAAATACCGCCTCTTTCTCCATCCTGGTACATAACTAAATTTCCATCTTCAACTCTATACTCGAAAATACTGTTGTTAAACTCCTTAACCCTATATTTTCCTTCGTAATTTTCAAGTACTTCTGTAGAAACCTTAATTGCTTTTCTATCAATTTTCTGTGGTAGCTCATAAGGTTCATGATTCATTATTTTATCCACGGTAGATAAAATATCTCCAAATGGTATTTCGTCATAATTCGAAAAGAAAACAAATTCATACTTTCCTGAAATGTTATATTCTGCATGAGATAATATACCATCTCCACCTCCAGACCATCCTACCTTATTTGCTTTATTCTTAAGCTTACCTATATAAAAAGGATCCTTAATGTGCATTATAAAAAGCAATAGATCTTCTACAGTCGAGTAAATTTTAGCCTGATTTTTACCGTCGTCTTGGATATTGGGAACGACCACTATTTCCCCATCATCTTCTTCATGGTTTTTCACCAAATCGGTGAGGCTATTGTTTTCTAAATGAAAATGTGCTCCTGTTCCATTCATCTTTAATGGTTGAAAATATTTCTCATTTAGATATTGAACGAATGGTTTTTTATGAATCTTAGATATGATAAAGTACAGTACTTGATAACCTAGATTAGAATACATTGTTTCTGAACCTGGCTCGTACAGTAATTCTTGTTGTTGTATGTGCTCAATAACTTCTTCAGGACTTTTTTTAATGAGGTTCGGTATTTCAGGTTTGAAATTTCGTGGCAATCCCGATTGATTGTTTAGCAAATGTTGAATTGTAATTTTTTCTCCATTAGGAAAGTCAGGGATGAAATCAGAAACTGTACTACTTGATGAGATCAGGTTTTCTTTTTCCATATCGGCCACCGCAGCCTTAGCCATTAATTTCGATATAGAGTGAATATCAAATTGAGATTGCTTATTAACATGCATGCTGTTTTCAGAATCTTCAGACATATTGTACACATCATATAGTATCCGTTCTCCTTCTTGTTGAACAAGTACAACGCCGTTGAATTTCCCTAAATCTTTGAGGGTCTGAAAATATTCATCCAGTTGGCTTGCACGGGGGGAATCATTTAGTTGCTGGTTTCCAGGTTTATCCACCCTAGGATTGCATCCTACAAGCAATAAAACAATGAATAGAAACAATGCCTTTTCTATTTTCATTTTCCGATGGTTTAAAGTTCTGTGGAATGCTCCATATCATGCTATTCCCCATTGGCAATAGCTGTTCTACGGTTGATTTTTTGAAGGAAAACCAGCCGTAGTTTATCGTTAACCCTCGTTTCTTTAAACTGAAGATAACCAAGCTTATTGTAAAGAGAGATATTTCTCAAGCTTTTATGGCCAGTAAACAATTCAAAACGATGGGCATCATTGAATTCCAACTCTATCTTGTGCATCAGTTGTTTTCCTATTCCTCTATTCCGAAAGTTCTCATCTACAATCAATCTGCCTATTTTACAGACACCTTCTTCTACATAGCCTCTTACCGATCCGATGATATTCCCTCTAGATTCAATCTTTAATATTTTTCCTTTTACATAATCAGAATATATTGAATCAATGGTCTGGGTGAGAGGTGGAATATGAAAATCATTATAAAGCACTGCTTCTTCTTGATAGCATCGTTTCTGTAATTCCAATATCTGTTCAAGGTCTCCTACATGAGCCAATTTTATATCCATACATCTAGTATAACAATAACTTCTGATATCCAGTCGTGGCGGCAAGGTATTCCTGAGGAAAGAATTTTAGTTGGAACGATTAGCAATCGTTCTATGGATTTATCTTTATAGGAATGATTCTTAGATTAAAAATAATTTTCCTGCGAGTCTAGTGGACAGATCTATAGACCTCCAATAGGAACAAGGACATCCTAAACTTCGCTGTTCCTAATGTAAAGGAATGAGTCGTGGAAAGAATATCGATTCTTATGCTAACTATCCCTTATATTTTACCTGTGCTTAGTTACTTTATATGCGGATCATCTACGAAGAGATATTCCTCCACAGGATCCTTCGCAAGGTCGTCAATCTTGACATAAGTCGGTCTATCCTTGCGAGAGACCGTTTTCTTA
>CAZFJO010000036.1:15124-19134 GCA_964518915.1 uncultured Saprospiraceae bacterium | reverse complement strand
AACTTAAGCATCTCACCCTTGGCGCATTCTTCTTTTTCTGCGTCTGTAGCAGCAGTATCTTCACACCCTGGGAATCGAGGCATAACTTGTGCTACGGTAAATATTTCATCGCCTTCTTTATTCATTCTCGTTTTATCGAAAGACTGGATCTTACTCATTTTAACAAAAGGAATGGTGTCTTGAGATTCTCCAAACTTTTCTACAATTCTTAAATCCTCAATCAACAATGCTCCATTCTTTCCTCTTTCTCCATACTTTAGAATTGCCTTGTCTACTTCCATCACGGTTAAAGAGCTCATCTTAACTACTTCATAATCCTTCAAAGTTTTATACCCAGAGAGAGAGGACTCTTCTCCATCTATAAATATGAGTGGTGTCTTATCGGTCGCTGGCATTCCGAAATAAGCAGAGACATCTGGAAGAGTATGATCTTCGTCCTGAAACCCTGAATGGCTTTCTGAGACATATTCTACAACTTGTTTCTGCGTTAAATCCAAGAATGAATTATCTAGGACAGTCTCTTCTACCAGTTTAGAAGAAGAAAAAAGAACGAGGGTAAGAAACAAAACCGGTAGTGCAGCTAGGTACTTAATTAAGGCAGGTTTGCCAGATTTTTTTTGGTACATCATAGTAATGCGATTTTTGATTTGTGAATTAAAAAAATGATTGGCTAAGGCAACCTCGAGTCCGGATGAGGATTGCCCTAGCAGAATCTGGCCATAATTCTTAATCGAGCTGGTTTCTAGTACAGAAGCATCAGCTTGGTATTCGTGGGTATGTCTAAGTGCTTTTTTATATAATATCAATACTGGGTTAAACCAGAATAGGACATGCAAGATCTCTACAAGGAGAATATCTACACTATGCAAACTCTTAACATGTGTGATTTCATGGTGGATGATGTAGTTTATCTTATTACTTAATTGAATCTTATCACTTAAGAAAACATACTTAAAGAAGGAAAAAGGAAGGTGCTTTCTGTGTGTCTGCACCAGCGTAAAGCCTTCTTTCTTAGTTTTATTTCCTTGTCGATATAGACCGAGGATACGGAATAAACCATGGAGAAATCTACTCCCTGTAATCGCTACCCCTAAGAAATATACTATGCCGATTACAACTAAAACCCAGTTGGTCGTACAAGCTTCATCGCCTGATTCTAAGGCAGAACTTATATAGTATGGTGTCTCAGAAAAATGATACATCAATACATTGAGGTCCTCAGGAGTTGTATTTAGAAATTCCTGGAAAAACATTCCTACTTGAGGGATAAACAAGGACAACAACAAGGTTGACAACAAGTAACCACGATTGATACCGAAGAAGGTTTCTCTCTTCAGAATGAAATGGTAAATCCCATAAAAAAACAACCAGCAGAAACTAACTTGAAGTAGATATGTGATCATGATTTTTCGTTTTTCAATTGTTGTTTAATTTCCTCTAGCTCCGTAAGGCTTAAGTCGTTTTCTTTTACCAGAAAAGATACCAGCTCATTCATCGATCCTTCGAAGTAGTTACTTACTAGACGCTTTACTGAGAATCTAGAATAATCCTTCTTAAGGATGGCTGGAAAGTATATATACGATCTACCTATGGCCTTGTGCGTCACGAAGTTCTTCTTCTCTAAGATGCGCACAATAGAAGAAATGGATGAGTGTGGCGGCTTAGGGTCTGGCATTCCTGCTATCAATTGTGATACAGTTGCCTCATCGTGTTCCCACAATAGGTGCATGATCTCCTCTTCTGCTTTGGTCAATTTCTGCATGGTCATATAATTAATTTACTTTATGGTTATCCATTACTAAATGGAATTTTCTTCTTTCTCCTTGAGCTATTAAATCTGAGTAGCTAGCAATTATCATTGAATAATAAATTACTATTCTCATATAACTTCTTCATTGAGATATAACAATCCTTTTCCGCACTGAACAGCAGGTGTGTTAATTCCTGTTTTAAATTGAAACTCCTTACTGAATTTTTTTATACATGATTCGTACGCTTCTACATCTTGAGAACTCATGTCGTCGTAGTGCCTATAGAAAAAATCTTCAATGCGACCTTCTTCATCGAAATATATCCGGTGAAATATATTCAAGCTATCCATATCTAGTTCAGCCTCCGATAAGTACTTAGAAAACTCAGCATGCAGGTCTTGCCATTTTTCAATGGTTAATTCTACGAAACCTTCCTCTTCTTTGGCCAAGAGCAACTGAACATGAGATTTATCTAGTTCTTCTAAGATGGGTCGATTGTTGTCATCATTCATATCATAGATACGCACGGGTGCTTTCTCAACCTTGGCCTGGCAAGCACAGATCAGAAGCAATGAAAGTAATATGATAACTTGAGATCTATCCATTGCTAGCTGATTGTTGGTGACTGTATTCTTTCAGATAGCGTACGCGTTGCTTGCTGTAATCTTTATACTCCTTGTTTTCATGTTTAGATTTTATGTAGCGCTGATAGTATCTTATGGCAATATTCTTATCCTTGTAATACTTATCAGAGGCTCTTCCTAGATAAAAAAGCAATACCGGGTCTTGATTGTAACGATAGCTCCATTCGTAAGCCTTGATGGATTCCTTGGTTTCTCCTTCGCCGTCTAACAGTTTTCCCAGTATGCGGTTGTATAGGTCTAGATTTCTAGATGTACCCTCATCTACTGCTTTGCGCAAATGAAAGACTGCTTCCTTCACGTCTTCTTTCTTTTCATATGCAACTCCCAAGTAATAATGGGCAAATTCTGGATTCCCTTCATTGACCAATGAAAGGTTGAGGTGATAAATGGCATTGTCCACAGAATCAATCTGGAGATAAGCATAACCCAACATCTTATTATAATAATTATTGAGGTCTGTCCACCTGTCAGTAAATTCCAGCACTTCAACCGTTTCAGGGTATTGCTTCTGCCGGTAATGATTTTTTGCCTTGAGCAGGTTTAAACCGATGTGCAAGCTGTCTTTCTGCAAACCTACTTGAAGAAGACTATCTGCTGTGGCATGCTTAGCATTGTCGATGAGAATATTACTCATTCCTCGGATGGTAATGAGGTCTTCCGGATTCAATTCCAATGCTTGCGTATAATAACCAAGCGCCCCTTCCACTAGATTAGCTCGATCATACAGCGTGCCGAGTTTTCTATAATAAAGAAAATTATCTGGAAACGAATCTTTCAATATAGAATAGTACTTCGTGGCTTTAGGTATATGCTCTTGGCTCTCATATATTGCAGCCAGCTGGATACAAGCTTTCTTGAAATAGTCAGGATGCTTCTCATTAAGATGGAAGTACTCCTTAGATTTTCTCGTCTGCCCTAGATAGTATGCGGCCATTCCCGCTTTCTCTATGCAAGCATGCTCAGAAGAATCCTTCTGTACACAAGTTTCATATATATCTAGAGCCTTACTATACTCTTGATTACTCATGTATTGCTCCGCAAGTTCCAGGTCTTGTGCAAGCACTGTAGAGGGCACATATAAGAGAATAAAAAGTATCCAGACGTATTTAATCATAATACAAGTATAACGTATTTTTTAGTTATTCAACGTATAAATTAGTTGATATTTTTTATACTTATTCATATTATGTTGTATATCAGTTATTTATGCCTTATATTGATGTGAAAAAAATAGTATCCTCTAGATTTACATATCATTAACACAGCTACATATGAAGATATATGGTTGCATTCCGTTTTCTAGAAGTAAGTTTATTACTTTTGCGACAATCAATTGAGTACTATGCAATTCTTTAAGAACAGCCGAAACATCGTAGGCCTTGTAATTTTCGTCATCACATTTCTAGTATATCTTTTCTCTGTAGAGAAAACTGGAAGTCTGTGGGATTGTGGAGAATTTATTCTTGGAGCCCATAAGCTTCAGGTAGTTCACCCTCCTGGAGCAGCAGTTTTCCTATTGATAGGTAGACTTTTCGCTGGAGTCGCGGATCTATTTTCAGATAATCCGAGTCACATTGCATTTGCGGTGAATCTAATGTCTGGTATGTTGACTTCA
>CAZFJO010000036.1:12399-15024 GCA_964518915.1 uncultured Saprospiraceae bacterium | reverse complement strand
TTTTCTACAATAGGTGTCATTGTTATCCGAGCTAATGCGGATACTCCAGTCAACATGAACGTACCTTCTGATGCCATGAGACTTGTACCCTATCTTAACAGAGAACAATATGGAGAAAGACCCTTGCTCAAGGGACCTGCTTACAACGCCAGTCCTGTTAAAGTAGACAGAGAGGATAGATACGGCATAGTAGGAGATAGATATGAAGTAGTGGATGAAAGCTTCGACGTAATCTATAATGATAAAGATATGATGATGTTTCCGAGAATCGGACACTCTGATCAAGGCAGACAGCAACTTCATAGAATATGGAAACAGCAGCTGACTGGTAAAGGAGAAGGGAAACCCACTATGAGTTACAATCTCAGTTTCATGACTTCGTACCAGATCACATGGATGTATGCGAGATATTTTATGTGGAATTTCGTCGGAAAACAGAATGGAGATCAAGGTTATTTTCCATGGGACTTAAGAACAGGGCACTGGCAATCAGGGATTAAAGTGTTCGATGAAGCCAAGCTGTATAATATGGATAAGCTTACAGATACCATGAAAGCCGACCCATCTAATAATAAATACTACTTCCTTCCATTGATCTTCGGTATACTGGGACTGGTATTTCATTTTTTCGGATCAAGGAAAGATTTTCTAACCCTTTTCATGTTGTTTCTGATAACCGGAATAGGCATCATTATATATTCTAATCAACCGCCTAATGAGCCTCGAGAAAGAGATTATGTTCTGGTAGGGTCTTTTATGATATTCTGTGTCTGGATAGGCATGGGTGTGCTTGCGCTCTACGACGTTTTAAAAGACAAGGTAGGCAAGAATGGAATCGTAGGTGCAGCTCTTGCATCTGGACTGGTTCTTACAGCACCTATTATTATGGGTTTCCAGAATTTTGATGATCATTCAAGAGCGGATCATACAGCAGGCAGAGATTATGCAGCTAACTTTCTGAATTCGCTAGAAGACAACGCCATCATCTTTACCTATGGAGATAACGATACGTATCCGTTGTGGTACGCACAAGAGATAGAAGGAATACGTACAGATGTAAGGGTAGTCAATCTGAGTCTTATCCAAGTGGATTGGTACATAGAAAAACTAAGGAAAAAAGTCAACGATTCTGAAGCCATTAAGATTACGATTCCTCAGGAACAACTGAGAGGACGTCTACGAAATCAAGTATGGTATACTCAGCAAGCGACGGAGAACCAACAGCTTGAGCTCGGTCAAGCACTTAATTTAATCGGAAGACCAGACAATCTACAGCAGGGAAGAACACTTATTCCTGCTAGAAAATTCTATATGAGCATAGACTCTGCAAGAGTAGCTAATAGTCCGATTTTCAATTCCATTAAAGGATTACCTATTGATAAAACTATAAACCTTTCCTTTCCAGCGAGTCCAGGTTACCTGACTAAGGATGACCTAGCCGTTATGGATATCATATATTCTAATTTCTATGATAGACCGATCTACTTCGCGGTAACATGTCAGGAATCGAAGCTGCTGAAGCTCAATGACAATACGCAACTAGAGGGACTTGCCCTACGGGTAGTGCCAGTAGAAACTAAGAGTACGACTTCCCTAGGGATCTACGGCAGTGGTCGTGTAGAAGCTGACATCATCTACAACAATGTAATGAATAAGTGGGCATGGGGAGGATTCGACAAGCATGATACCTACGTTAACGATAGTTACAAGCCGGGAGTCAATGCCATGAAGATGGCCATTCTGCGTGCTGCCACTAAGTATGTTGAGTCAGGAAACAAAGCCAGAGGAAATGAACTTGCTAATAAAGCATTCGAGGCATTCCCTCACAATAACTTTCCTTATAGCAACTCTACCATTAACTTTATCAATGTACTGGTACAAGGGGATGATTTCGAATCCGCTAAAAAGCACTCAAGAATATTCGCAGAAGAAACACGACAGAATTTAGAATTCTATCAGAGCTTAGACCAAGATGATTTCGGTTCTTTTCAGACCAATTATGAAGATGCGATACAAGCTGCTAATTATATTCTGTTAATAGCTAGAAGCGTAGAGGATCCTGCATTTGAGAAAGAGATGAAAGACATGCTTGAATCGTATACTACCGCGCCACAACAAATTCTAGATTAAAAAACAATCCAGAAATGAAAATAGCCATAGGATGTGATCACGCAGGATTTCCTTATAAAGAAACCCTGATAAGAAAACTTAAGTCTAAAGGAATAGAAGTAGAAGATGTAGGAACACATTCCTTAGATTCCGTCGATTATCCAGATTTCGTACATCCTGTTGCGAAGCTTGTTGAATCTGGAAAAGCAGACCAGGGCGTATTAATCTGTGGCAGCGGAAACGGCGTTGCCATCACTGCTAATAAACATCAAAATATACGAGCAGCACTCTGCTGGAATAGAAATATCGCTGAGCTTGCTAGACAGCACAACGATGCCAATATCATCTGTGTTCCTGCTCGATTCGTCAGTAAAAAAATGGCGAGAGATATGGTAGAACTTTTTGTGGATACAGCATTTGAAGGCGGAAGGCATGCACGCCGAGTCGGCAAGATGCCATGTATGTAAAAACTCTTAAGTCAATAATTATGAAGTATTTTTCTTTTAAAGATATATG
>CAZFJO010000036.1:7537-12299 GCA_964518915.1 uncultured Saprospiraceae bacterium | reverse complement strand
TGTACCTAACCATGTCTACATCTCTACCGACATCGCTAAAAAAATGATGGGTAATCAGGTCGAAAAGATCATAGATGCAAGAAAAAAAATATCTGCTGGAAAATCCAGCAAGCCCATAAAACTTAAGACTCAGATTGCGCTTAAATTAATGCCTACACATAGAGTGCTTGCTGGGGATAACGTGCTGGGATTTATTCCTGGAAAATCCAAGGCTGAAGAAATAATCGTTGTGTCAGCACATTACGATCACGTCGGTAAGAAAGGAGATGTCGTCTTCAACGGTGCAGACGATAATGGCTCAGGCACAACTACAGTGTTGGAAATTGCTGAAGCTTATAAAGCCGCCCACCAAGGAGGTCATGGACCAGAACGAAGCATTCTATTTTTATGGGTAACTGGAGAAGAAAAAGGATTACTAGGATCTGAATATTATGCATCACAACCAATCTTTCCGCTGGAAAATACGGTTGCGAATGTCAACATAGATATGGTAGGAAGAATAGACAATATCTACAAGGATGACCCTAATTATATTTACGTCATCGGTAGCGACAGACTCAGCACAGATTTACATAAGATCAATGAGGACATGAATCAGAAGTATGCCCAGGTTACGCTAGACTATACCTATAACTCTGAAACCGATCCTAACCGTTATTACTATAGATCGGATCATTACAATTTCGCAAGAAACGGTATTCCAGCCATTTTCTTTTTTAATGGTGTACACGATGACTACCACCAACCATCAGATACAATCGATAAAATCGATTTCAATAAAATGGAGAAAATAGGAAGATTGATATTTCATACTGTCTGGGAACTGGCTAACCGGCCTGACAGAATCGTTGTCGATGGCGAAGTAAGATAATTCAAGCCTATACTGTTGAAGATTATACCATGGTGAAGTTCCCCAAGAGCTCAGTCTGTCCTTCTTAAGGAAAACTCTGACATCACTAAGGAACCCTCTTATCACCGAAGAGAAGGATAATTGCTATGACATGCAATTGCTACATTGAAAGAAAGTACTGAGATCCCTAGTACTGGCGACAATTATCTACATATTAGTCTTTTTCTGAATAGGGTTCTTATTGAATAACATCCAAGACTTAATTCCACCGAATGACAACATATCCATCGCCACCGCTGTTGCCAAAGTGATCCCCACCTCCAGCGCCACCACCTGGCGTAATACCAGAAGTCCCACGATAATAGTTGAAATTTGATCCTACTACAGTGATAGTTTCTCCTAGACCATAATTCTTAGCGGCCATAGGTGATTGTCCTCCTTGACCATACACGATCTTATCAGCTCCAGCATAAATAGGTAATGTGATATTGGGATAACCGCTTTCACCATATTGTCCCGTCGCACTTAAGTATGGAGGGGTAACACTAATTAATCCTCCTGGACCCGGAGCACCAGACGTGGCCATTTCACCACCGAGTGCAACTGCAGAAACATTGGTTCCTGATATTGATGAAAACCCACCATCCATTGGGTTTTGAACGCCACCTCCGATTCTTCCTTGTCCTCCACCACCTACGACTATTGTGAATTTATCACCCGGAATAACCTCGAAGATGGCTTTAACATATCCTCCTGCTCCGCCGCCACCTCCCATATGGGACCCGCCGCCGCCGCCCCACAATTCAACCATAATTTCGGTCACACCAACCGGTACTGTCCAATCGTATGGAATTGACTGATGAAGGAAGCCGAAAAAGCGGTTATACTGGCACGGACTAGACCAAGCAAGATTCCCGTCACTACCTGTTGTCAAGACTTGACCCGGAGTCCCACTTACGGTGTTGGCCACAATACCTCCTGTGATTTTCACATCTCCATCAACTTCGAGTCTCTCTTCTGGAACGTGATCTTTATTGAACCCTACAAAAAGATTTGGCGTGTTCATCCAGAAAACTCCAGGAATCGCTTCATCCCATGGCGCACCGAATGAAATGGCATCATTGCTGAATATTCTAAATTTAGTGTTGTTACTGTTTTGTATTCTGAGGGGATCAGTGCCTGAAACAGCATCTACATGCAATGAGGCTACTGGTGTTGTATTTACGCCTAGTCTACCACTTCCTGTCGCCGTAAGAATATTACCTCCGAATGCAGAATTAAATAGATTGAAGCGTGCCGACCCAAGATCATCCGCAGGCCTTCCTGCAAGACTAAAATAACTCGCTGTGTTGACGTTCCTGAATTCTAGTCTCGAAAAATCAAATTCTGTTTCTCGCAATTCTAATTGCGGAGCACCTCCATTAGAGTTTCGTTCTATCAAGGTTGTTCCACTAACGGTAAGTTTCTCTGTCGGGGTAGTAGTTCCGATCCCTACATTCTGGCCAATTGAAGGTAGACAATAGATGGCTAGAAAAATTAGCAAGCAGATCCATTTCTGAGTACTACGTTGGATAAGGCGTGTTATTTCGTTTGACATAGTCATAGATTTCTATTAAAGTCAAAGCTAAGACCCTTATAAACCCATTTTCTACTACTAAAGTGTGATATATTCTCTCTGGAAATTCCTTATCAAAATTTCCATTTCTGTTCCAGCATCTAAAGAGTGCAAGCAATGGAATGTACTTGTGCATTGTCGCTCCTGAAAAATTATCTTCTCCATACAGGTTCTGATGAACTAAGGCCTTGGATGCTACCTGATTTTACCTCTTATTATAAATACTCAACTATATCTAGGGTAAGTTAAAACCTTCAGAAGGAAGGTTTCCAACGGGTACGCTTATCGCTATGAAATAACCCTAAGAACTCAGTCGGTACTTCTTGAGAAAATCTCTTACACTGCTGAAGGAAACCATCTTATCACTGAAGTGGAGAACTGCTTCCTTGATTTCTTGTTCTGTAGCTTGTAAGTGGTTGAGGACATTTAAAAGATGCATCTTCATATGCCCTTTCTGAATACCCGTAGTAGTTAGAGATCTTACGGCAGCGAAGTTCTGAGCCAGGCCTAGCGTTGCAATGATTCTCATCAATTGTTCCGCGTCGGGGTTCTCAAGCATCTCCAGAGATCGCTTAGCAATGGGATGAAGCGAAGTCAATCCACCGACGGTACCTATAGCCAGAGGTATATCTAACCAGAATTTAAACTTTCCATCGCGTACCTCACACTGACTCAATGATCGGTACTGGCCGTCTCTACAAGCATAAGTATGACCGCAAGCTTCTATGGCTCTGAAATCATTACCGGTCGCTAAAACTAGAGAATCTATTCCGTTAAATATTCCCTTATTATGGGTAGTCGCTCTATAAGGGTCAATCCTTGCTATCTGCACAGCTGTCTGAAACTTCTCCGCAAATTCCTCTGCACTCATCCCTCCAGCGAAATTTCCTAAGTCCTTAACATCACATTCTACATATGATCGAACCAGACAATCAGGCGTATAATTAGAAAGTATACACATAATCACATTGACCTCACGCTCCGACTCTTCTAGTCCATTGTACTCCAGCAAGAAAGCCTTCAAGCTGGAAGCGAATTGTTCTAAACAAGAATTGATAAAATTAGCACCCATGCTATCGCACGTTTCGAAGCTCACCTTAAATTGATACAGATCCGGTTCTTCTTCTGTAAAACTTATCAATTCAATATCTTTTATACCTCCGCCACGCTTTTCCATATTGGCCGTGATACCAGAGGCATCCTGAATCAGCCTTTCCTTAATCTCCGGCATGAGGTAATTAAGTTTAGAAGCACTGCCCTTCCACTTAAAATGAACCTGGCCTATTTTTTCTGTTCCGAGAATCTCTGTCTTAAAACCTCCTCTGTTCATCCAGAACTTAGCGGCAGCAGAAGCAGCAGCCACAACCGAGCTCTCCTCGATAACCATAGGTATACAATAAGTCTTGTCGTCAATAACGAAGTTAGGCGCTACACCGAATGGCATAGGAAAATTACTTATGGTGTTTTCACTGAAGCCGTCGAGAATCTTCTGTTGCTGTTCATCATCGTGCCAGTAAGAGACAAGATCTTTCATTACAGATTCTGGATTCTTGTAGAAATTTTCTACCAGCCACTTGATTTTCCCTCGTTTAGAAAGCTTACTAAACCCTGATATGGTTCTCTTCCCTTTACTCATTTTAATGCTTTTCGTGATTCAATGTAAGGAAAGCTTCAGCCATCTCCAAGCCTTCTACCTGTCTCTCTATATATTGTGCCACTTCTTCATAGGATACAATGGCCCTTTTAAGGAAGGGAGAAGCCTGCCCATAGACTGCTGGCAACTTAGATTTCTTGACGTAATAATACCCATCGAGGAAGGTTTTGACTCCTCCCGATACAATTAGAGAGGGACATAAAAAGTCCTCTTTGTGTTTCTCCCACAACCGATTTACATGATTCATCATATCGTCAGCACAATGACCAAGGTGGGCTACACAACCATAAGCTTCCTTTCTTTCCTCATCGTTTCTCAGTAATTCAAGCAGGCTGAAATTAGTTCCGCCGTGAGCCCCGAAATCAAGTGCAGCAATCGGAAGTTTTAGCAGCTCTAGAAGGCTCTGAGGCCCCATACCTTGACCCACTTCTTTAACCACAACAGGTCTATTTATGTCATCAAGCAATCTCTTAATGGTGTCTACCGGAGCATCGAAATAACGATCTCCTTCTGGCTGCATCCATTCTTGAAGAGGATTTATATGCACGATTAATCCATCAGCCTCTAACTTATCCAGTAGGTCTATTATAGCTTGAATAGAACCCCTTGTAACTATCTGCTCAACTTGAGCGATACCAAGATT
>CAZFJO010000036.1:0-7437 GCA_964518915.1 uncultured Saprospiraceae bacterium | reverse complement strand
CCTTGTTTCGCGAAAATCCAGAAATGATCGGTTCATAGTTAAAGCGACGATCAATCTCATCTTTTTTAGTCTGCGAATTAAAAGCAAGGTTGATATGGTCTTTCTTACGCGACGCAGCTGTGGGATCATTGTCTATGTTTTTTAAATCTAAATCGGATTCTTTCATACTATTGTTCTGACTTCGCTTACGCAAATGTAGTGTTGCATAATGGAAAATGGCATACTTTTAGACAACAACTATACTGAATATTAGTTGACTATCGTTATAGTTAAGTAACTTGATTTAAAAATAGGCAAGTTCTGTATATTAACAACAGCCGACAAAAGCATCTAATCTGACGTACACTTTACTTTTTTAACTAAAGAATAGGATTTAAGACAGTGACTGTCCATATTCTTTTCTCGTATTAATAAAAAAGCTATTTCACAATATGAATAAAGTGATCATTCTCAGCGTCATGCTCGGTTTTCTATTTACCTCTACATCATCCACTATCCTTGCGCAGAGCGACAAGAACAAGGCATATGAACATTTCAATGCTGCCATAGGCCATTTTAAAGCTAAAGATTTTCAGAGTGCTATAGATGCTTATTCGGAGGCGATCAAGGTCGATCCTAGCTATACTAAGGCGTATTATAATCGAGGCAACGCTAAGATGAATCTGAAAGACTATAAAGGATCTATCCGAGATTTCAAGAAAGTTATAGAGATAGACCCTTCATTTGCGAAAGCACACTTATACCAAGGCTACGCGGAAATGCAGATGAAAGATTACGAGAAGGCCATAAAATCATACTCACTTGCGCTGAAAAAAGATGGATCATTGCATCAAGCCTATACCAATAGAGGCACTGCTTACTTGAAAACTAAAAACTTCAAAAAAGCCATTGCGGATCTCGATGTAGCGCTTGAAGCGAATCCAGAATCTGCTACAGGCTACTACAACCGAGGAATCTGTAAGATGAGAATCGAAGACTACCCAGATGCAATCAATGATTTTTCTATGGCCCTTGACATCAAGCCTTCCATGGTCGGAGCCTACTCTGTCAGAGGGAAGGCATTGTTGAAAATTGATCGATTCAATGAAGCCATTGCGGATTTTAATGCTGCTATAAAGAAACGTCCAGAACATGGAGACTTCTATTACTACAGAGGATTCGCTAAGTTGTCACTAGATAACTATATGGGTGCCCATAAGGATTTTACTACTTCCCTAGAACTAAATCCCGGTCATACCAACTCGCTTATCAATCGTGCCATCACTGGATTCCAACTCGGAAAACACGATGACGCTATAAAAGACTACTCCAAATTAATAGACTTGAAACCTGACAACGCTAATTATAGTCTGAATAGAGGAATCGCATTTCTTAAACTAGAAGATTATAAGCGTGCAGTAAGCGACTTTAATTCAGCAATAAAAAAGAAAAAAGATTTCGCTCAAGCATACTTCAATCGATCCAATGCGTATACGAAGTTGGACCTGTTCGATAAGGCATGCAAGGACATGAGATCTGCCGCAGAACTAGGCTATGATAAAGCCTATGACCACATCAGAGATTTATGTAATTAGAATTAGAAATTTATCGGAATGTCGTTGATTTAAGTAAATAATCCACAATACCTCAATTACGATTATTCCTACGAGAGGAAGATTGCGATTAAGCATCATACCTTTTCTCAATCATATAACCTAACATAAAAAAGACCACGTGAGAAATCATGAGGTCTTTTTTTATTGCTTACATTTTAATATAGGACACTGTCTCTATCTCTCTTTCTTCGAAACTTGTCATTTAGGAACTCAGCTATTCTTCGTTTTTCAACAGAAGCAATGCGCCATCTTTATCCATAACAGCGTATGTTTCCTGATGTAACCAATCTCCTAGGTTTATCAATCTGCTGCGTCCATCAGACAATACATGATCCATTGTAATGTGCCTATGACCATATATGAAGTAGTCCCTGGGCTTATCTTTAATCAATGTTTCTGCATAGATACACTGCGCTTCTGCCGTGACATCTATTGATTCAGGATCATTCTGATACTTCCTACTTGAAGTACTACAGAGTTTCATCAGCGCTAGAGAAAAATTTGGATGCATCCTAGAAAACATCCACTGTGCCACTCTATTTCTGAATACCTTCTTGATAAATTTATACCCATAATCTCCAGGCCCTATTCCATCTCCATGATGTATATACAATGATTTACCATAGATGGTAGTCTCTAGCTCATCCTTATGAACTTGAGCGCCTACTTCTGATTGAAAAAAATCAAACAACCAGCCATCGTGGTTTCCTGCGAAAAGATGAACCTCAACTCCCTGATCCACTAGCCTACATAGACATCCGATCAGGCGAGAAAATGAATTAGGTATAACTTGTCTATACTCATACCAGTAATCGAATGTGTCTCCCACCAGGTACAATGCAGCCATTTCATCAGAATTATTCTCCAGAAAACGGACTACCCTATTTTCTCGCTCTCGACTAGAAAATCGGCCTTCCGCACCTAGGTGTATGTCTGATAAAAAGTAAACCTTATCGCGATTCATATAGCAAAGAAAGAAATAATCGAGTATTTTCTCTCTTTATAACCTAGTCCTTCACCATTTATGCTGATTTATTCTGAAAAATTATAACCAGTTATAAATAAGTTAAACCACTGTAACATGACGATATAAGGGTGTCGAATTGTGTTACATTAATGGTATTGTAGGCCGAAAAATGTATATACCCTCAGAAAGCTATATCATATAAGCTCAAAAGTGAACTATATTGCAGATTCTTCAGGAAACAATTTTTAGCTTGTGGAGTCGAGAAACTACAATTAAAAAGGAATGAAAATTATTGAAAAAATAAAGAATATGAAGTATAGAAGTTCATTACTGGTGTCTCTACTAGCTATGTTGTTCGTCGCTGGATACATATTTAACGACCCAGTTAATAAAGAGAAGGAAAAAGTGATACTAGAAGGTGTAATTAAGTTTCTCAACGCTGTACACTATTCTCCAGAAGACATCGATGATGATTTTTCTGTTGCTGTATATGATGATTTTCTGACAGATCTAGATCCAGGAAAAAGATTCTTTACACAAGCAGACCTAAAAGAACTAGAGGCTTATAAAACATTACTGGATGATGCTGTAAACCAGAAGGATCTTACGTTTTTTGACCGTGTGGTAGAAATCTTAGAATCTTCTACGGCCCGATCAGAAGCCATTTTCAATAAAGTGATAGATGAAAAACTAGACTTCTCAGTAGCTGAAAAGTACGATGTAGACTCAGATAAGCGAGATTGGGCTATAGATGCCAGTGACTTAGAGGCGCATTGGAAAAAGTCGATTAAGTATGATGTCTTGAATAGACTATACAGGAAGGTTCAAGATAGAGATAAGATTACGGAAGAAGAAAAGATTAAAACCGATGAAGAGTTACTTGCAGAGGCGATCAAGCAGAGCAAGAAAACATATACAGATTGGTTTAAGCGATTGAACAAAGAAAGAAGAGGAGATAGATTCGAAATCTATGTCAACTCAATCGTTAATTACTTCGATCCACACACAGACTATTTCAGCCCGAAAGATAAGGCAGATTTCGACATCAACATGGGTGGAAAATTCGAAGGGATCGGTGCAAGACTTGTACCTGAAGACGAGTATACCAAGGTCCATGAAATCATCCCTGGAGGTCCAGCCTGGAAAGGAAAGAAACTGGAAGTAGACGATAAAATCATCAAGGTAGCGCAAGACGGTGAAGAGCCTCTCGCAGTAGTAGGATGGAGACAGGATGACGTGGTTCAGAAAATCAGAGGTAAGAAAGGAACCAAGGTTATCCTTACGGTCTTGAAGCCAGATGGTACAGAAAGAGACATAGAAATTATCAGAGATGAAGTCATCGTGGATGAATCATTCGCTAGATCACTTATTCTAGATCTGGATGAACAGATAGAGAATGTAGGGTATATTAAATTACCTAAGTTTTATTCCGATTTCGAAAGAGAAGGAGGCAATAGCTGTGCGGATGATGTTGCCACAGAAATATCTAAATTAAAAGATCAGAATGTAAGCGGCATAATACTGGATTTAAGAAACAATACCGGAGGATCACTATCGGATGTAGTTGAGATGTCTGGTCTATTCATAGAAGATGGACCGATCGTACAAGTAAAGCCTAGAGAGAGACCTGCTTATGTGCACCGAGATACAGATGAAGGCGTTCTATATGATGGACCACTTATCGTTATGGTTAACAACATCAGTGCTTCTGCTTCAGAGATCCTTGCTGCGGCTTTACAAGATTATGGAAGAGCTGTAATTGTAGGTAGCAAGTCTACTTACGGTAAGGGAACCGTACAGAGATTTTACGACTTAGATCGTGCGTTCTCAGGAACGAATCACAAGCCACTGGGTCACGTAAAAGTAACCGTACAGAAGTTCTATAGAATCAATGGAGGATCTACCCAATTGAATGGTGTAGGATCAGATATTGTACTTCCAGATTTATATCACTACTTAGAAACAGGTGAGAAGGATTACGACAATGCTATGCCATGGTCAGATATAGATCCGATTGAATACGACCAGAATGTTGCTAAGCTGAATCACATCCAAGATTTAAAATCTAGAAGTAAAAACAGGGTGGATAAAGACGAGACATTTGCCTTGGTTCTGGACAATGCGCTTAGACTGAAGGAAAGTAGAGACAAGACAGAATTCAACATCGATAAGGAAAACTATTTCTCTCAGATGGACCAGCGAAGAAAAGAAGCTGACAAGTATGAAGACCTATTCGATGAGGATATAAAAAGCCTCAACCCTAAAAACCTAGATGTAGATCTGACGTATATCAATGAAGACCAGAGTAGAATTACCAGAAATGAAGAATGGTTGAAGGGGGTTAAAAAAGACTTCTACCTACAAGAGACACTAAGGATATTAAGAGATATGATTGAGTTAGAAGAAGCATTCGTCAAGGCAGATAAGAAAGAGATCAGACCTTAATTTATTAATTAAGGTTATGAATAAAAAGGGCCTGCATACTGGACGTATGCGGGCCCTTTCTTTTTTTATTTTATAAGTACGTATCCTCTTCTTTCATGTGTAATGCTGAAACGATCATTCATCGACTTTATACCCGAGCAATTTCCCAGATTTTTTATCATGAAGGATAAGCAATCTATCTGTCGAATCTACAATATAGTTCGGCTCTTTATCATCATGCTCTATCTCCCGTATATGTTCTCCTGATGCTGGATCAATAAAAACGAAACCTCGTTGCTTGTTTTCAAGCTTAGTGAAAACGAAAGGCAGGTTAAGGCTGCCCGCATTGGCCAGTCTTCTTCTTCTTTCATTCATCTGGTCTGCATTGGCCCAGGCATCGTTAGACCCTTCTACAAGAGCCCCTTGATGCACTTTTTCTCCACCTGAATAAACAGTGACAACCTCATCTGCATTGCCCGTTGCGACAGCTCCTACTTGAGTGGCTATAACTGCAAGTTTCATAAGACCTCCAGAATTGTTGCTTTTCTTGTAATGCTTCTTATACAATATGGATGCATCATTACTTACAAGAGAAATAGAATTACTACCCTTGGCGAATACACCTTCTTTTAGATAAAGAAGCTTAGGGCGCTGTTCTTCAAACTTGAAATCCTTGAACTCCAGCTCCTTCTCTCCTTTTATAATTTCTCCAGTACCCATATCTACAATGTATGGCCTTTTCTCATTGAGGATTGCCAGCTTATTCAATTCCGCATTGTAATCTAGAACGCATGATTCTTTTTTAGAAATATCATTTTTCCAAGTTGATTTTCCATTTTTCAGATCGATGTGATCTATTTTTTCACTGGTTACAATCATCAACCCTGCTCCTGTTTTATCTGCTGACCACCTACCTTTAGTATTCCATGAATTGTCCCATACTTTTTCTCCTGACGGATCTATGGCTACAGCCTTTATTGAGCCATAAGCATTTCCTATAAAGACCATGTGGTCATCTGTAGGATAAACATAATCTACCCTTCCGATTTCTAGGTCTTTAGAATATTTAAGAGACATATCATTTAGATTTATTTCATTGACCTTATTGCCTATGTATATGTATGTCTGCTCTCCCATAAATCTAAGTCCATTCAAGTCACTTTTAAAAGTAGCCTCATTGACTATCTGGGCTGAGGAAGGATCAATAATCTTTAACATCTTCTTATCACCTACATAGATTTTATCTTCGTAGAACTCTATAAACCTAGGTTTGTCATTAAGCTCATGTGTTAATAGTGAAGAGCCATCTTTACCGTTGACAAAATGAAGTTTCTTTTTTTCCACTAGCATCAATTGTGCACCACCATTCAGTCCGTAAACATCGATATCGTCTTTGTGCTCTATCTTCCATAATTGTTCAGCGCTTCCTAAGGATACACCGTGTAGATGTTTCTTATCTTCCTTTATGTACAGAATATCTTCATCGTAATTGTAATCAGAGAGAATCACATCTTTCTCGAAACTTACCTTACCCTTGACCTCTCCAGTAGCAACTGACATAACATAAAGATCTTTCTTACGGATGAGAGCCACCGTATTGTCCTCATTGATAAATGGTTTTTCAGGACCTGAACTAAACATGGCCTTGAGACTGAACATGCCCGGCTTATCTTTCTTATCTGACAATCTAAAAACCTCAGCCTTTTTTTCTCTTAAGTCGAGGACTAAAACATCATCTGCTTTATCAGCAGTTAACTCCATAAGGACATAACCTAAATCCATATAATAATGAATGTGATCTACCTTCGTCTTTTCGCTTTTAGACACCAGTACTTCACCATTGTCTGCGTTAATTAAGTGAAAAGATTTTCCTTCTTGATAGATGTACGCAACATTATCCAGAAGAATCGGATCATTAAAATTTTCTAAATCTTCAAGTTCCCATTCTACATTTCCGGTTTCATTGTCTACTTGCATAAGGTTGTTCTCATTCTGAACAATGACCTTACCCGTTTCAAGCTGAGTCATCCACATTTTTTTGTGCATTCCTTCTAAGCTCCAGTCTGCTATATCTTGTGCTTGTAGCATCAAAGGCAGAATAAGTAATACGCTAAGTAATAGTTTTTTCATAAGTACTTTGTTTTGATGAATAATGACGAAGTACCCAGAGAAAATAAAATGCAACATCAGCATGTAACTAAGAAAACCCCTTCCTATAAGTATTTCGATTAACCTAAAGTACACAATTACTCCTTAGATTTTGGCATATTACTTTACAATGAATGTTAAAGTTATAATCTTACTGAAAAATATATGGCTCATAAGACGCCCACCAATCTGTGATATCAACCTTCGGCCGGCGACATAAGTACACAGGTATATTGTGCTCTTCATCTATGGCATAAGGATGCTTAATGATTTTCACAAGTTCTTTTTCATGGAAGGCATAAT
>CAZFJO010000035.1:15624-19773 GCA_964518915.1 uncultured Saprospiraceae bacterium | reverse complement strand
ATCAATAAGAGAATTTATAATCCCTACACTGAAATCTAATTTCTGTGTTTAAATTTAGGAATTGAAAAAGGATGAAAAATCTACAAAAGGGGGTAAAATCGTATATATATTAGGATTAAAGCCGATAATTACTAGTGATGGAATGAGAAACTGACTCAATTTACAATTCTAAAATGTAATTAGATGGGGTAACACTAAACTGCTCTTTAAAGCATTTACGGAAGTACTTAGGGTCTTTAAAACCTACTCGATGCGAGATTTCAGATATGTTTAGTTTTTCTGACTGTATAAGTTGTGCCGCTCTTTTTAATCGTATTGTCTTGATAAAGGTATTGGGTGTCTGACCTGTCAGCGCTTTTAGTTTTTTAAACAAAAGAGGCCTGCTCACGGTGAGTTTATGAGCGAATGTGTTGACGTTAAACTCATAATCGCCCATATGCTTTTCTACAATCTTTAGTGCATTCTCAAGGAAAGCTTCATCTGACGATGTTATTTTTATTTCTTTTGGGTCAAAATTTAGGACTCTGGCAAACTTATTTCGTACCTCCTGCCGTGCTTGCAATATATTCCTCACGCGTAACCGCAGTTCTTCTGGATTAAATGGTTTGGTAATATAATCGTCAGCTCCAGTTTTCAATCCTTCTATTTTAAAAAGAGAAGCTGTTCTTGCAGTAAGTAATATAAGGGGTATGTGGCTTATTTCTATATCCGTTTTAAGCTGATTACAGAAGTCAATGCCATCCATGACAGGCATCATAACATCACTTATAACAAGGTCAGGTAATGCGGATCTTGCTGTGTCTAATCCATCTCTACCATTCTTAGCCTCTACTATCTTATATTCGTTTATAAATATTTCCTTTATGTAATTTCTGACTTCTGGGTTGTCTTCTACTATTAATAGCTTTTTAGTATCGGTTTTCTTATCGAGCTCTATCGGAATTAAATGAGTCTTACTTTCTGACTTTTCGACAATTATGGGTTCATAAGTTTGGATCGATTCTCTGCTGGTTTCTAGACATTCTACCTTTAATAGGTCGAAATGCTCTTTCCCTTTTAAAAGTTCAACCAGAAAAGTAGCTCCTCTATCTTCCTTGGTATCAGTTGTTGTAATAACAGATATCCGACCTTTGTGTAATTCAACCATCTGTTTAGAAATGGCTAATCCGATCCCCGTTCCCTTTATGGTTGAAGTTTTAGGCTCTGATTTTTCGTAGAACCGTTTAAATATCTGATCGTGATAATCCTTTTCTATACCTACACCAGAGTCACTGACTTCTATTTTTATGGTTTCTTTATCTTGAGATATGGCCAAGGTGATTTCACCACCATCTGGTGTAAATTTAAAAGCATTGGAAAGTAGGTTAAAAAATACCTTCTCCATTTTATCCGCATCATACCACGCTTGAATTTCTGATGTCTTAGAGATAAAATGATAACTCATATCTCGTTTTATTGCACTTTCTGAAAAGAGGAGGAAGATTTCATGTAGGAATTCAACTATGTTTCCATGCATTATTTTTAATGGCTCATGGTCCGTAGCGAGTTTTCTGAAAGTAAGTACTTGATTGACAAGGTTTAATAGACGCTGTGCGTTTCGTTGAATGAGTGAGAGTTGTCTATGGTCTATGTTGTTCTCGCTTCTCGAATTCATTAAATCGTTTAAAGGACCGAGGATTAAAGTAAGTGGTGTTCTGAATTCGTGGGTGATATTCGTGAAGAACCTTAATTTAATCTCATGGAGCTCTTCTTGTTTTTGCTTTTCGATTTGCTCAAGCTGTAATCTGTGTCTTAATCTTATAAACCGTATTAAACCGTAAATCATGGTTGCGAATAAGAAAAAATAAATCAGATATGCCCACCAGGTTCTCCAAGGAGGAGGAAGTACAACTATTTTTAATTTTCTCTCTTCAGGATTCCATATGCCATCGCTGTTTCCTCCTTTCATCCTGAAACTATATTCTCCTTCTTTTTGGATGGTGTAAGTAGGCTCTGTCTTTCCTGTAGAATAATTCCAATCTCTATCTATGCCTTCGAGCATGAAAGCATAATGGTTGGTCTCAGGGCTGAAATAGTCTAAAGCCGCAATCCCCAATGTGAAATTGGCTTCATTATAGTTGAATGTTACCTCCTCTGTATCGTTTATACTTTTGTTGAGTAGCCCTGATTCGTCACTGACATTAATAACGGTATTGTTTTTCCGTAATTCTGTGAAAACTACAGGTGGAATGAATTGGTTGGGTTGGATAGACCTAGGGTTGAATTGAGTAAAACCATTTACTCCTCCGAAAAGAAGATCGCCTGATTTAGTTTTATAGTATGCATTAAAATTGTATTCGGAATTGTCTAGACCATTAGAGTAGTTATAATTCGTGAATGAGTTTTGTTGCGGGTTGAGTTTAGATAAACCATTGTTCGTACTTATCCATATTTCTGTCGAATCGACTATTAAAATACCAAAAACAGTATTTCCAGGTAGCCCATCTTTAGTTGTAAAATGAACGGTGGAACCGTCCTTCGGATTGAACCGAAATAACCCATTGGCAAATGTTCCCACCCAAATATGCTTATTAAGATCTTCTTGTAGGCTGTAAATCTTGTAATCATCAAGATAAGCTGTAAATTTTTCAGGATAACCATCTTTATCTCTTGAGACCTTATTTAGCCCTTGTTCTCCACCTATCCACAATTGACCATCAGATGATTTTATAATTACTCTGTTTAAATCTGAGCTCAATGAACCAGGTTCTTCTGAACTGTAATAGCGTTGGAATTGCTTCGTTGTTAAATTAAGTACGTTTAAGCCGCCGCCAAATGTGCATATATAAAGAAGGCCATTTTCTTTCAATAAACCATATACATTATTGGATGAGAGAGAATGGGGGTTTCTCGGGTCATTTTTATAATGGTTAAAGATTTTGGTTTTTAGGTTAAGTACATTGAGGCCTTCTTGAAATGTGCCTATCCATAATTGATTGTCATCAAGTAGAAGTTGTTTTACATTATTGCCACTTAAGGAATTCGCTGTACCTGATTGTCTTTTGTAGCTTGTAAACTTGTTAAGTTTAGTATTGTAAAAGTTCAATCCATCCCCTTCAGTTCCTATCCAGAGGTTTTCATTTTCATCTTCCATGAATGAACTAACTATATTACCGCTTAAGACATTACCTACTGGGCCATGTCTGTAATTGGTAAATCGATTGTATTTTTCGTCGAGGTGGTTGACTCCTCCATAGTAGGTGCCTAGCCATAAGCCACCTCGTCTATCTATATATACACAGCGTATAGATTTATCGGAAAGCCCTGAGTCTCCTACTTCTTTCTTCGTAAATCTTAAAAAATCTTCCGTTTTCTTTCTGAATAAATTTAACCCATCAAACGTTCCTACCCATAGGTCATTATTCTCATCTATAACCATAGATCGTATGTTGTTATGACTGAGAGAATACGGGTTGTCTTTCTCATTTCTATAAACTGTTACGGATTCGTTTTTTCTATCTAAGTAGTTTATACCTCCTTCTAGTGTACCCAGCCAGAAGTTCCCTTTTTTATCTTCTATAATTGACTTAATATGTGTGTCGGAGAGCTTCCAGTTAGCGCTTCCATCAGCTCTGTTGAATATGAACTTTCCATTCGTTTCACTTTCCATGTAGTATAAACCACCAGTAGTTCCGAACCATAAGGTTCCTTCAGAATCTTCCATGATGGCCTTTATATCGTGACTTTCATTGTTGTCTGGGAAGTTCAAGTCAGTATTCCTAAAAGTATGATTGTCTTCATTTAATAGGTTGAGTCCATCAGATGTGCCTACCCATAATTTACCTTTGGAATCTCTGAATATCTGACGGATGACTCTATTGGATATACTCGTCGGGTCTGACGATGATGGAATGTAATTATAAAAATTATCTGTCTCAGAATTATACTTACTTAAACCAGAATTGGTACCTATCCACAATTCATTTTTTAGTGTATCAAAGTATAAAATGCGTACATCATTAGAAACAATGCTTTCAGGATTGGAGTCCTTTTTATACACTTTGAATTGATAACCATCATATCTATTCAGCCCATCCCTCGTTCCGAACCACATAAAACCTTCATTGTCTTGAGATATTGCAAAAACAGAAGATTGTGAAAGACCATCTT
>CAZFJO010000035.1:10058-15524 GCA_964518915.1 uncultured Saprospiraceae bacterium | reverse complement strand
AAACCTTCATTGTCTTGAGATATTGCAAAAACAGAAGATTGTGAAAGACCATCTTTTTTAGAGAGACTCTGAAATACATAACCTTGCTGCCCCGACATAGATATAGGTGCGAGTATATATACAATGAGCAATATATAATGAAGGAAATACTTCATGATTTTTTCAATACTTGAGATACATGTACACTAGAATATGATTGTACAATATTCAGAAAAATAATGGCTATACTACGTAAAAAATAATGAACTGTAAGTGACCGATTGTGCTTTTCTTACTGATATTTATTAAATAAAAACCACTCATTCATCTATTTTAAAGACGTTTCTTATTTACTAAACAAGGGTTTCCTTCCGCGACGATTCAACCACCGTTAAAGACGGTTCAACAAGAAATCATTTTTATTTCTTATCTTCTATTGCATATTCGTACAATGATTGTATGGCTATAAAATACTACGTTATGGATGCTTCTCAAGTTTTTTCTATTGTTAATACCATGGTCTTGCCCATGTGGGGTCTTATGATATTGTTGCCGAGATGGAAAGGAACAAGGTTCTTATGTGATTTTAAAATTATACCTCTAGTTCTGTCCGTAATTTATGCCATTTACATATTTCTGTCCGTTCAGAATGGAGGAGGAATGGACTTTAGCAGTCTAGAGTCAGTGATGCAATTATTTACTGCCGAGCAAGCTGTTTTAGCTGGATGGGTTCATTATCTGGCATTTGACTTGATCGTAGGTATGTGGATACTGGATCAAAACAAAGAATACAAAATTCCTCATTGGTTGATAGTCCCATGTCTGATCGGGTCATTTATGCTAGGCCCTATAGGATTTTTGCTTTTTATGATCTTACGAACTGTGAAAACCAATAAATCATGAAAGCGATGACAAATGTTTTAAACACAGTAAAAAAGGATAGCCCGATGTTATATGGGGTAGTGGTCTTACATTTTCTAGCAATGGGCGGATCGATATTGTTGTTAAACATGGATGACAGGGTATTAATGGGAGTCAATGTGTGGATTAAGCCACTTAAGTTCGCTCTGTCAGGAGGGATTTACATACTGACCTTAGGATACCTGATTACATTTTATCCATATCCACAGCGCAAGAAGAGCATTATTAATAATACAGTTGCCCTTTCACTTCTTTTAGAATTGATAATTATATTCTTGCAAGCCGGCAGGGGCATTCAATCTCATTATAATAATTCTACTCCTCTTGATGGCTTGCTCTTCGGAAGTATGGGATTATTGATAGGATTGAATGTTATCATTATGGGTATCTTTATCTTAGATACTATAAGACTTAAGATAAATATGGCACCATCTATTCAATGGGCTGTATTGATCGGATGGCTTGTCGTTTTATTCGGGAGCTGGATAGGAGGACAGATGATAAGTCAGATGGGACATAATGTAGGTGTTCCAGATGGAGGAGCTGGTCTGCCATTGGTGAACTGGAGTACAACGGGAGGAGATTTACGAGTAGCTCATTTTTTTGGTCTACACGGTATCCAGGTTATACCTTTATTTTCCTTATGGATATATAATAGATGGGAGCTTAGCAATAAGAGTCAGATTATTGCTGTCGGAATATTTGGTTTTATATATGCGTTATTGATTGGACTTGTATTTTACAATGCTAAACAAGGAATGCCACTAATAACGATTTAATTAAAGGATTATGCTTTTTAACAAGGAAAAACGCATCAAGTATTTAGGTTTTGATGACATCTGGTTTATTGTAATTGGCGTCGTAGTACTAAGCTTATTTATTGACTTCATTTTCAATAATTCTTTCGTTACTAAGCCCTTTGTAAATGCTTTAATTGACTGGCTTATATCCTTGTTTTTCTCCATATTGAATTGGACGGTATTAAGAAGGATATTGATCTCGTTGAGAATAAAGTTTCCCCGTTTTCAAGACAATATAAAGCGTATATGTTTGGTGTTTTTATTGATCATTGTAGTTGTCATATTTATTGACATATCCGGTGGTTATGCGTTCTCTTTAGTTTTTGGTGATAATTATCATCCTTTAGAAAGATCTAAAGTTCTGGCATTGATTCTGGTTATTACGATCATGACTACGGCGATTTATGAAGCCATCTACTTGTATGTGCAGTTAGGGAAAACAATTCGTGAAGAAGAACAAGCGAAACAAGTTCTGGTCCAAGCGGAACTAGATGCTTTAAGGAATCAGGCTCAGCCTCATTTTTTATTTAATTCTTTAAATACACTGAGAGACATAATTGATTATAATACGAAAGAAGATGCGAGAGAATTCGTGGACAAGCTTTCTAATGTATACAGATTCATTCTTGAATCAGGGAATGTACATCTCACTCCTTTAAGGAATGAACTTAAATTCGCTAAGTCGTATATCCATATTCAATCAGAAAGATTCGGTGACAACTTACATGTTAAGTGGCGTATTCCAGATGCTGTTCTTGATAAGATGGTCGTGCCGATGAGTATACAGTTGTTGTTAGAAAATGCAATAAAGCACAATGTGATTTCTAAGGCTAGGCCCTTAGCTATAAACGTTACCTATGAGCATGATCTTTTAACTATTGAAAACAACATTCAACCGAAAACAACTACACTTCCGTCTACTAAACTCGGACTTAAAAACATAGAAAAAAGGTATAGCCTGATATCCAATAAGGCCATATATATAAAACAAGATGAAGGTAAATTCATCGTTTCTTTACCTATTCTTAAGCCTTCAGATCAAAAAGAGAATTATGCGGTTACTGATTATTGAGGATGAACCTAGAGCAGCTAATCAGCTGCAACAGATGCTTAAAAAGAGTGGGCATGTATACGAATTACTTGACACCATAGATAGTGTAGAAGAAGCGGTATCCTGGTTTAAAGAGAATGACCACCCGGACTTAGTGTTTATGGACATTCAGTTAGCAGATGGCCTGAGTTTTGAAATCTTTCAAGATGTAAAAGTAGAAGTGCCTATCATATTTACTACCGCCTTTGATCAGTATGCCATCCGAGCATTTAAGGTGAATAGTATCGATTACCTTCTTAAGCCTATTCAGGAAGATGATCTAGAAAGTGCATTAAAAAAATTTAAAAAATCTACCAACCAACCCGTAGTCGATCAAGGTGTCTTTCAACAACTGCTTTCAAGCATACAAGGCACTAAGAAAAGGGAAGGAATTTTGGTGAAAAAAGGGAGTGGGTATCTTCAGTTGAAAATTTCAGAATTGATATATTTTTATTCAGAAGAGAGCATAACATTTGGCGTGACCAGTAGCAGTAGATTCATTATAGATGAAACCATGGATCAACTGTTTTCTTCCCTAGATGCCAGCCAGTTTTTTAGGATTAATCGAGGACAGATTGTATCGAAAGATTCCATCGAAAAAATAGAAAACTATTTTAACCATAGGGTTAAGCTTACTGTCAGGAACCAGCGAGACTTAGACTTCGTAGTAAGCAGGTCTAAAACTTCTGATTTTAAAGCTTGGTTGAATCAGTAAACCCCTTGCCTAACAGTTGAACCCCTATATAAGATGGTTCAGCGTAAAACCATTTTCTCATCGAAATAAAACAAGGAAATTGCATTCATAATTATGAATCAATTAAACCTTTTATCATGAAAAATATATGTATACTTTTTTTCTTACTAATCATATTTAAAGCACAGGGACAAGATCAGTTAAATGCTACATCATGGCAGGAAGACCTCTTAGAATTGAAGAAAACCATAAATGATGATTTTCCTTTCTTGTTTCATAAAATTACGGCAGAAGAATTTAACAAGGAGGTAGATGAATTTTACAACGAAATACCCACCTTACAGCAGCATGAAATCGTTGTAGGCTTTTCTAGAATTGTAGCACTGTTTAAGTATGGGCATACTGGAATATGGTTCGGGGAACCGTTTAAGTTTCATCACTTGCCTTTTAATTTATATGAATTTAACGATGGAATATACTTGCAAGGAGTACATAAAGATTATCCTGCTGCTCTAGGCGCGAAACTGTTGAAAATCAATAACATTCCTGTGGACGAAGCGCTGCGTATGGTATACCCTGTAGTGAGTGTTGAAAACGAACAATACTTCAAGGCTTATGGGATAAATCATCTTCATATTCTGGAGGTCTTGCATGCACAGGGAATTACAGAGAAATTAGAGGATTCAGTTGAATTGACACTTTCAAAAGATGGCGAAACATTTACTCAAATATTTACAGCCTTAACTGATGGACAAGGTGTGCCAGAAGAGTATGGATTCACCTATGAAAATGCAGAATGGTTAGGAGCAAGAAAGCAAGAGGGTTCTCCATTGTACCTAAAGCATCTAGAGAAAGTCTATTACTTCGAACATTTAGAGGATGAAAAGGCAGTGTATGTAAGACATAGCGGAATAAGAAACGATCCTTCTGAATCTACAGAAGATTTTTACAAGCGGGTATTCAATTATGTTGAGGAAAATGACGTTCAGAAACTAATACTTGATGTACGGTTAAATGGTGGAGGTGATAATTCTTTAAATAAGACCATTGTCCAAGGTATCATGCGTTCTTCTAAGTTACAGGATGTGGGTAGCCTATATGTTATTATAGGCAGACGTACATTCTCTGCATGCCAGAACCTTGTAAATCAACTAGACAATTATACCAACTGTGTTTTCGTAGGAGAAGGCACGGCTGAGAATATCAATTTTTGGGGTGATTCTCAGAGGATTACACTGTCTAATTCTAAACTCCCGGTCTACTTATCCTATGCATGGTGGCAAGATAAGGCTGCATGGAGTAATGCAGAAGGAACAGTTCCTATGGTGCCAGTGGATATCAGTTATGCCCAGTATTCTCAGAACGAAGATCCTGTTTTAGAAGCGGCACTAAATTTTCAAGCGGGCGATTTCAAGCGTAACCCGATTGAGTATATTAATATGTTGTATATAAGTGGTGACATGAATAGGATGATTCAAGAACTTCCGGGAATTGTATTTGACCCAAGGTATAGTTTCGTTGATTTTGAAGAAGAATTTTCAAAAACCGGAACACGCATGATGCACCTAGGTAGACAAGGTAACCTGCAAGCATCGGTTCAGATATTCACGATGGTTACTCAGTTTTTTCCGGAATCAGCAAGGGCATGGAGGAATTTAAGCTCAGTATATTCGAAATTAGGAGATGAAACGAAATCTGCTGAATTTCTCGAGAAATCTAGGTCACTTGAAAAATAGATTTTCTTACTTGATGGAAGATTTCCTAGTGGAAATATCACAATGAGAAACTAAAAGGTATATAAGATGAATAGGAGCGCATCTTTAGTTATTGTAACTGAAGATGCGCTCTTACTTTTAGTACTTGCATATAATTATACTTATATATCGATACAACACGGGTATTCTTATGTTGAGCACAATGGTCTCTTGTTTTTAGAATTTAGTAACCTTCAGTGATTTGCTGAAGGTTTCACCATTTAACTG
>CAZFJO010000035.1:4327-9958 GCA_964518915.1 uncultured Saprospiraceae bacterium | reverse complement strand
GAACTATTAGGGGAATTCTTGTATTCTAAATCTGTTACGAATACGACATCGCCTTCGTTAGATAATTGACCAAAAAAAGTTGTGCTTCCATCTCCACCGAAATACACTCCACCATCATCAGCAAGTATTACCCGTCTTACCTGAGTGCCTTCGTAGGTCCAGACCCAATTGAAACTTCCATCGGAATTCAACTTCAGAACGAACGGTTCACTTATAAACCCATCTTGAATGTTCGTACCCTCGTCGGGATCAAAATCTATATTCTCACCATAACTTCCTCCGATGTATATTTCATCGTTGTTGTTTACTATGATACTCCTTCCAGTCACACTTCCTTCTCCCTTTAATTGCTTAATCCATACCATTGCTCCAGTAAGGTCGAATTTAGCAATCACCGTGGATGATTCATCTGGTGTGCTTTCTAGGATTAACTCACCTTCTTCCGTATTGTCGAAATCACCCCTTCCCCTAAAGTCTCCTACAACATAAATATGATTGTTTTTTATAGCTACAGAATTAAACCCATCTACACGACCAGTAGGAAGAGCAGTGTAAGCCCAGCGTGCGTCTCCTTGATTATCCAGGCTTATTAAGAACATGTTGTCGTCATTATTGTTGCTTGATACATCGAAGTAGCCGACCATGTATAGATTCCCATTATCATCAATATCCATATCTAGTCCTCTTTCATCTGATGTGGCACTGAACCGATAGGAATTAGCCCAGATGTAATTTCCATCCTTATCATACTTTCCCACAACAATATTATCACCTTCGCCAGCAGATACATATGACGTAGCCGATCCAGGGTCCATGTCTATCTCATCTCCGAATACGGAACCTATAACATAAAAGTCTCCTGAGGGATCTGGCAATATTTTAAATATAGTAACCTCTGCAAAAGCACTGGCATGGAGATCTCGCGACCATATGACCTGGCCATCTTCGTTGAGCTTGATTATCAGGGTAGATATACTAAATGATTCCACATTGTAAGTATCATCACCTACCTTAATCATACCTTCATACTGACAAGATACAAGTATGTCTCCCTCAGCTGTATAAGTCATGTTTTTTAATTCATCGTAATCATCTCCTTCGAATGAAGTAACCCATTGTGTCGAAACTTGAGATAAAATAAGATGTGACAGTAGAAAAAAGAATGTAGAACAGTATAACTTGATCATAGTACCGAGGTTTTACACAAAACTAAATCAAGGAACCTGTATTATTATCACCCAAAAGTGTGATGCCCTTAATAAGAGTGAAAGTATGTCGGTTGATCTTTTTTAGGTCTAGTAATTATTGCTGAAACATATTCTGAGGTAGGAATCAGGGAATTATTTTTCTTTCTTTTTAGTATCTGGTCTATATTTCAGTTGCAAGCCATAAAGAAAATTTCTAAAGAACTGATCCTCGCAAGGACGGTATTGGTTCTGTTTAGGATTTCTGAAAATGGCACTTATTTCATGCTTGCTGATTCTCATGCCGACAAGCTTGTAGGCAGCCATAATGTCTGTGTCTTTGTAATTCAGAGCGATTTTTATTTTCCTAAATACAATGTTGTTGTTGAGTCTGCTTTCTGGAGCAGGCTGTGGCCCATCTCGTTTTCCTCGCTTGTGATTGATGAAACCATTCAAGAAGGAAGCGAATTCTGGGTCGGTAATTTCTGTATACTCCTCATGATCTTCCTTTTTCAACCAGTTACTCACTTGAGACCTAGATACATCTACTTCTGCTTGCGCAAATAGGTTGATCATCTGGTCATCACTCAGATCGAATATGTACCTCAGTTGGCGCAGGACAACATTGTTTTTCATAATGCAAGTATACTTTGAGCCGGAAAGGTATCCTTTTTTATGATTGAAAAGATCTAATCGCCCACCTTTCCATGGAGAGACATTACTTGGAGTTCAAGCCTTTTCATTTCTCGGAGAATGGCATTCTTGTCCATCTGCATCCATGCATATATTTTTAAAACACTGACGCTAAGAATAGATATCACTACACCTAAACTCCATTTTATAAGATCTTCTGTCGATTCTACCTTAAAGAATTGAATAAAGCAATAGATCAATAGCCCTAAGAAGATGAAGATGATGATATTGGTTATGATTAAGAACCAAGCATTCTTACCCTTAAACAAACCTAGCACCATCTCGAAGACATTTTGTTCCTCTAAAGAATCGTAAAAAGCGGCCTCTTCTCTAGAAAGTGTTTCTTTTATTAATGCGTCTATTTCTTCCATTTTATGTTTCATGATGTGTGTTTTTTAATGATTGATTTTAATTTTTCTCTTGCTTTATAGAGTCTTGATTTAACCGTACCGAGAGGGATATTTAAGAAGGTGCTTATGTCACTTATAGAATATTCCTCCATGTAAAATAACCGTATGATCTCTTGCTTACCTTGTGGCAATTCACGGATGGCTTTAATCATTATATTAAGTCTGTCTTCCTTGATTTCGTCATGTAGGTGTTCATTAGATTCCTGGAATTTATGACTCTTTAATTGCTTGCTTTCATTGCTTCTGCGATTTAATCCATCTATCGCCTTATTGTAAACTATTCTGTGCGCCCAGCTTTTAAAGCGGTCTACGTTTTTTAATGTATGCAGATTTCGAATGATTATAATCCAGCTTTCCTGTGCGGCATCTTTAGCCGATTCGGCATCTTTAGTGATCCAGTAAGCTTTCTTACAGAAATCCTTATGGTGCCTTTTAACCAATATGGGTAATACGGAGGAATCACCTTCCAGGTATTGTAAGATTAAAGAGCTATCCGTCGGATTGGCTGTGTTGCCCATATTGGTAAATAATGAATTCTACTTCTATGACTAGAAAGTTATAAAAAGGTTCACTTTTAAAGTGCAGGAACTAAAATATGAATAATCCATCTTTTTTGTTTTCCTTATTGTCGTCCTGGATGGCTTGTGTCTGAGTGGGTGGTCCTAAAGTATATTACTGTAGGCATATGTGTGCTTGATTAAATAATGAGAGGAATAGACCATCATTTTTAATATCCCACAATTCAATAAATAGAAGTAAGCTAGATTCATTACTTCATTAGTTTCAGGGCTGCATCTACCGATTCTACCGGAAACTTACAGACCTTGTTCTTGCATACATAAATCAAGGTTCCATCGTCGGGAAGCTTGTTCTCCAGAAGAGGAAGGTTCTCTTCAGATCCACCTATAAAGTAGGCAGGTTGAATTAAAGATCGTTGTAATTCACCTCTTAAGGCATCTGCCTCAGGTCCCATGATGGCTATCTCCCAGGGAGGATTAGCGATTTCCAGCATAAGGCTACCCCAGTTAGAAAAGAAGGACAAGTTGTTGCTGGCTTGCATTTCTGGCCAGACATTGTCGAGCATCTGCTTAGCCATTGCAGTCCATTCTTTCTTGTCGTAGAGGGTTCCTAACTTCCATAGGTTTCTTGCCATCATAGAATTAGCAGAAGGAATTACATTGTCTGTGTAAGAGACTTTTTTAGCTACAAGGGGTGGATCGAGGTCACTGGTGTACGAGAACATACCCGTTTCTTTCTCTTGAAAATGCTCAATTACGTAAGAAGTAAGAGCGGAAGCTTGATCTAGGTATTTTATATCGAACGTGGCTTCATACATCTTACATAAAGCTTCAATTACAGAAGCATAATCATCCAAGAATCCATTGATTTTGGTTTTACCATCTTTATAATTTCTCAAGATTCTAAAGTCTTCTTGGATGAAGTTTTTCTGTATAAATATTATGGTTTGTTCCGCTTTACGAAGATATGATGTTTCTCCTGTCACCATGTATGCATCGATTAATCCTGTAGCGGCTAGTCCATTCCATCCTGCTAAAACCTTATCGTCTAATCCAGGTTTTTCTCTTAATGCTCTATGGTGGTATAGTTTTTTCTTACTTTCTAAAATTGTATTCTTGAGTTTTTCTTCAGTTGTATTAAAACCTCGTGCTATGTCTTCCATTTCCTTCCTTCGATGAAGCACATTGATTTTTTCTTCACGCCAGTTCCCTGATGAAGTAATTTCATATACTTCATTAAAAACAAGTGCATCTTGTCCCAGTACTTGATTGAGTTCTTCTTCAGACCATGTGTAAAATTTCCCTTCTTCTCCCTCACTATCTGCATCGTATGAAGAATAAAAACCTCCTTCTGGATGGCGCATTTCTAGGTCCAAAAACCTTAGCGTCTCCGTCATTTTTTCTTTAAAGGTAGGGTCTTGCGTCTTTCGATATGCATTTGCGTAAAGCGAAACAAGCTGACCGTTATCATAAAGCATTTTCTCGAAGTGGGGAATGAGCCATTCTTCATCTACACTATACCTTGCGAATCCTCCTCCTAGGTGGTCATAAATTCCTCCATCACCGATCTTATGCAAGGTTAGTTCCGTGAGTTTTAAAGATTCTTCATCTCCTGTTAAGCCATTATAATGCAACAAAAATTGATATATGCTGGGCATAGGGAACTTAGGCGCGCCTTTGCGACCGCCCCATTTTTCATCTATGTTCTTGTGGAGATCTTTAACTTGATCTCTGATGTCTTCTAGTTTATATGCATCTGGTCCATCTACCTTCACTAGGGTGGATCTGGCTTCAATACCCTGAGTGATGGAGGCAGCCGAACGCTCAAGTCGATCTGGGTCGGAAGTCTTCAGTTTTATAAATTGATTTAGTATTTCTACCCACTCTTCCTTAGGGAAGTAGGTTCCTGCCCATACTGGACGACCATCTGGCAGAGCGAAGGCATTGAGGGGCCACCCGCAGCTGTTTCCAGATGCAAGGCGGCAAGCAGTCATATAGACATCGTCTATATCTGGTCTTTCTTCGCGATCGATTTTAATGGATACGAAGTGTTCATTCATTATGGAGGCCACTATACTATCCTCGAATGATTCATGCTCCATAACATGGCACCAGTGGCAGGCAGAGTACCCGATGCTTATGATCATCATCTTATCTTCTTCTCTCGCTTTATTAAGTGCTTCTTCTCCCCAAGGATACCAATCTACGGGGTTGTATGCATGCTGTAAAAGGTAAGGGCTATTCTCATGAACCAAGTGGTTGCTTCCTCCATCCTGTGCCACTTGAGATTGACAGGAAGACAATACTGCAACTAAGAAGCAGAGAAGAAATGCCTTCAAAGGCAAAATTAATTTATACTTCATATATCCATAAAGAATTCATAATGTGCAAGTTATTAATTCTTACTTATTCAATCGATAGATTGTATAAAATAAGATCGTAGATACTTAAATCGTAAGATAGGTAGAAAAAAATATTATATATTAGGAACATGATATCAGAAGAACCTCAGATGAAATGGCGCACTTTTAATGGAGAAAGAATCTCTAAGCCCATCAAGCAACGTGTAGAAGAAATCATCATCCGAGAGCAAGAACAGGGTTATAAATTGAAAGTGTGTATCGGTTCTGATTCTCAAGTAAAAGGCAGTGTTATCGAGTATGCGACGGTCATCGTTTTCTTACGCGAGCATAAGGGTGGTTTTATGTTGATATCTAATGCCAGCCAAGAAAGCAATATCTCTCTAAAGGAAAGGATGATTACTGAAGTAGCTAAATCTGTAGAAATCGCCTATCACTTGTGTGATTTACTAGATAAATACAATGT
>CAZFJO010000035.1:0-4227 GCA_964518915.1 uncultured Saprospiraceae bacterium | reverse complement strand
GCATATTTGAGGGATTTCTGTGATACTTATGCGTTGATTTATTGACGATTCTGTATCCTACTTTTACATCATTAAATTAATCTAATCAATGATTCGCATTTGTAAAATCTTACTTCTGGCGTTGATAGCTGGTGGAGTTTCTGCCCAGATGAACGCTATTGAATTCGAAGAATACGACCTAGATAATGGTCTGCATGTGATTCTTCATCAAGACAATTCTACTCCTATTGTTATGGTATCTGTTATGTATCATGTAGGCAGTAAAAACGAAAATCCAAATAAGACTGGATTCGCACACTTTTTTGAACATTTACTATTCGAAGGTTCTGAAAATATCGGACGAGGAGAGTATTCTGATTACGTTGAAAAAGCAGGAGGAACTCTTAATGCCAATACGACTAACGACCGGACATATTACTTCGAGATTCTTCCTTCTAATCAATTAGAACTCGGCCTGTGGCTTGAATCTGAGCGTATGTTGCACGCCAAGGTGGATAATAAGGGTATCGAAACTCAGCGCGAAGTGGTCAAGGAAGAACGTAGGTTGCGTGTAGACAATCAACCTTATGGAACGATCCTACAAGAGACCATGGTAAGAGCATTTACTAAGCATCCATATCAGTGGCCAGTCATAGGATCTATGGAACACCTTGATGCAGCAGTAGAATCTGACTATGTCAATTTTTATAAGACTTTTTATGTTCCTGAAAACGCAGTAGTTTCTGTAGCAGGTGATATAAATAAAGAACAAGCTAAAATATTAATAGACAAGTACTTTTCTTCCATCCCTAGAGGAACAACTCCTATCTACAGACCTACTATTGTGGAACCTCCTCTCGGTGGAGAAATCAGAGATACCATCTATGATAACATACAGTTGCCGGCAGTTGTCATGGCTTATCGCATGCCCGCACAAGGTACAGAAGATTTTTATGCACTCTCTATGTTGAGTCAATTGCTTTCTCAAGGACAGAGCTCAAGGTTGTATAAAGCCATTGTTGATGAACAGAGAAAGGCTTTGTTCGTGGGGAATTTTCCATTGCCACTAGAAGATCCAGGAATTACAATTGCTTTCGGTATTGCGAATATGGGTGTCGATGTAAAGGCTCTAGAAGAAGGCATATCTACGGAAATGGAGAAAACCAAGACCGAGCTTATGTCTGATGAAGAATTTCAGAAACTAAGAAATCAGATTGAAAATAATTTCGTTTCTAGGAATTCTAGAGTTGCTGGAATTGCAGAAAGTCTCGCTAACTATCATATGTACTTTGGTGATGCTAACCTGATCAATACGGAACTGGATAGATATCTAGCAGTTACGAAAGAAGACATTATGAGGGTTGCTAACAAGTACTTCAGTGTAGACAATAGAATTGTACTTCATTACCTTCCTAAGCCAGCACAACCTTAAACTACACACATAAATTATCAATAAAGAAATAATATAAATATGAAAAATATATTCATTCTACTATTAATCTCGGGTATGCTTACCCAGTGTAGTAAAAAGAATGTGGAAGTCATCCAGGAAAAATCTCCAGAGATGATGGACCATGTGGATCAGAGCTGGAGGAGTGCCATTCCTACACCTGGACCTGCAAGAAGCATCCAGATAGGCGACTATCAGTCTTTTGACTTAGACAATGGCCTTAAAGTTATTGTGGTAGAAAATAACAAGATTCCAAGAGTGTCTTACTCATTGAGATTACTTAATAATCCGATCATAGAAGGAGATCAAGCAGGGTATGTAAGTATGGCTGGTCAGTTGATGAGAACCGGGACGGATTCTAAAAGCAAAGCAGAAATTGATGCGGCCATTGATTTTATCGGAGCTAATCTGACTACATCAAGTGGTGGAGTATTTGCCAGTGGGTTAAAAAAACACCAAGGGAAATTGCTTGACTTGATGACCGATGTACTGTACAATGCTTCTTTTCCGCAAGAAGAGTTCGACAAGGTGAAGAATCAAGCCCTATCTGGTTTAGCAACAACTAAGACCGATCCTAGTGCCATTGCAGGAAATATAGCAAGTGTTGTCAGATATGGAAAAGATCATCCTTATGGCGAGGTTCAGACTGAAAAATCTACACAGAACATTACGCTAGATAACTGCAAGAAGTATTACAACGACTATTTCAGACCTAACAATGCATACCTCGTTGTGGTTGGTGACATAACTATGGAAGAAGCCAAGAAAAATGCCATGGACTATTTCGGCAAGTGGGAGAAAGGTGTGGTTGACAACCCTTCTTATGCTGTACCAGAAGCTCCATCAGAAAGAAAGGTGATTTTCGGTAACAAGGATGGCGCTGTACAATCGGTTATCAATATTACCTATCCTGTTAATTTGAAACCAGGTTCAGCCGATGTACTTCCAGTGCGGGTTATGAATTCTGTTCTCGGAGGAGGCGTATTCTTAGGAAGATTGATGAAGAACTTAAGAGAAGATAAGGCTTATACTTACGGAGCTAGATCCTCTATCGGATCTGACGACTTAGTAGCTTCCTTTACAGCTTCTGCTAGTGTCCGTAACGAAGTGACAGATAGTTCTGTAACAGAGTTTATCTATGAGATGGAAAGAATGGTTAATGAACCGATCTCACAAGAGGATCTTCAGTTGGTTAAGAATTCCATAGCAGGTAGCTTCGCGAGATCCCTAGAATCACCACAGACGATCGCTAATTTCGCGTTGAATACATACAGATATGGTCTTCCTGAAAACTACTTTAATTCTTACCTAGAGCGTTTAGATGCGATTACTGTAGAAGATGTACAAGCCACTGCTAAAAAATACATCAGACCTGATAATGCTTACATAGTTGTAGTTGGAAGCAAGGATGATGTATCTGAGAAGTTGATTCCATTCGATGGCGATAAGACTATAGATTTTTATGGAGCGTTCGGTGAGCGGATAGAGATATCTAACGATGTAATGCCGGATAACTTGACAGCTGAAGATGTAATTAATGATTACATAGAAGCAATCGGAGGTAGAGCTGCCTGGGAAGGTGTAAAAACGATGAAGCAAGTAAGAGAAATGTCTCTGATGGGGCAGACAGCAACCTTGACCATGTCTCAGAAAGCACCTAATAAATTTGCCTTAGTAGTCGGTATGCAAGGTATGACAGTGCAAGAGCAGCGTTTCGATGGTGTAAAAGGTATGTCCGGTCAGATGGGCAACAATCAAGTGATCACGGAAGGGCCTCAACTAGAAGCGATGAAGAGTCAAGCTGATATCTTCCCACACTTGAATTACTCAAGTACTAAAACACTTGAGCTTAAGGGTATAGAAGAAATCAATGGAAAAAAAGCTTATAAGATAATGGTGACAGGTGCAGATGGGAAGACTTCATCTGAATTCTACGACATCCAGAATAGTTACTTAATCCGTACGGTCGGTTCTCAGGATGGACCAGGCGGACAAGTGGTTACAATTATTACAGATATGACCGACTATAAAGAAGTATCTGGTGTATTGTTGCCGCATAGCTTAACCATAGAAGGGATGATGCCACAAGCTGTCAATATGAATTTGAAAACGGCTGAGGTTAATGGCGTTATAGATGATGCAGAATTTAAGGTAGAGTAATTCACTTAGCCTTTAAATTATACAGTAGCCCTATGTGATGAGAATTATATAGGGCTATATTATTTTAGCCTTGATGAATGTGCGCAGGACTTCCAGTGCATTGTCATAGGAAACATTGTTGTTAATTACAATGTCGGCACTATCTAAGTGAGGTAGTATGTGAGCATTGTAAGAGGGAATGACATGTTTTTCGTACCTATAGAGCACATCTTCCAGCGGATAGTTTCTTTCTATCCGGTCTCGCTTAATACGTCTTATGATTTTTTTATCATCGGTCGCATGAATCATGATTTTCAGATCATACAATTGCTTGAGGCGCTCTTCGGCAAATACAAATAGTCCTTCCGCAATGATTACTCGTGCCGGTTGTAATCTTATGGTAGAAGGTTCTTTTTCTGCATTATTGAAAGTATATTCAATTCTTTCTACCACATTCCCAGAAGCTAATTTCTGGAGGTCACGGTAGAAGTCATCCATTATAATAGAAGAAGGCAGGTCGAAATTTCGAATGCCATTTTCATCTATAGATTGTTCTTCTCTAGCTCGATAGTAGTTGTCTTGAGAGATAATACATAATTCATCATGAGAAAAGAATTCCTTGATGTTATGTATGAAAGTTGTTTTACCGGAACCACTAC
>CAZFJO010000034.1:5455-20103 GCA_964518915.1 uncultured Saprospiraceae bacterium | reverse complement strand
AAGGTTATAGGCAACCCTAGAGTTAGAAGTTCTGTGAGAACGATTAAGTTTTTTGAAAAGCTGTTTTGGAAAGAACAATTACAAAATAAATTTTCTGATAAATCTCAGTCAGAGACGATATATCACCGTCATGTTCAGGAGGTACAGTCCTCTGTTCCTGAAGAGAATTTACTTGTTTATGATGTTAGTCAAGGATGGAGTCCACTTTGTGACTTTTTAGATCTTCCTTGCCCTGATGAAGCATTACCTCACTTAAACAAAAAAGAAGATTTTAAAGTCATGCTTTCAAGCTTGATTTCTGGTCAAGTAAATAAAGCTTAAGGTATTTACTACTTACCGCTATTATTATAATCTAGCAGATGATTACCCTCAGAAAGGAATACTGATAAAAACCATGTCTGCAAAAAAAAAGTTGATTGCAACAAACAACCATTTGTATCAAATTTTGGTAGCTATTGGCCCCAAGAAAGTTAATTTGAAATAAACTCATACTATATCTACTTGGTCCACTTCCGTACCTACCTTTAATGCTAACAAATTTAACATACTATGAAATGTTGGTCTATATTTTTTGTGATTAGAAATGATTTTTCTTTTCTTCCTGCCTTTCAGGTAATAACATATGGAATCAGAAGTCAGTAGGGAAAAGAACACTTCTAGGAGTCAACTAGCTCGTATCATCGATAAGCTTGTATGGTTCGTCAGTATCGGTGTCGCCGGCCACTTGATATGGCTTCTATCTACTTCTGATCAATCCATGGTTGAGAGTCTTCATTCGTTTCGATACAGATACTTGATAGGCATTGCTATCCTTGTCTATATTCCATGGCTTACTCATGCGCTCAGAATGTGGTTATGGAGTAGACTGCTAGGTCTAAATCTACGGTATAAGGATACGATGGAAGTAGCTGTGACTACTGATTTAGGAGCCGCGCTGACACCTACATTAATCGGTGGAGGACCTATTAAGTTAGGCATGCTCATAAAGAAAGGGGTACGACCTGCCAAGGCGAGTGTACTTGTGGGCCTTGGTTCTATAGAAGATGTTATTTTTTATCTGTCTGGAATAGGGCTTGCATTCTTATATGCTAGAGAAAGTATAACAACGATCGGTGATCGAATCTTTTATTTTTTATCACAGAATAGTTTATGGATTGTATCTGTCCTGTCAGTAATATTGATTGTATGTTTATTTCTCAAGAAATTACTTAGGAACAAGGGGCAGAATTTTTTATTTTTTCTACCTGAGAAAATCAGAAAATCGGTTACACATTTTTACGCTTCCTTTAAGAACAGTATAGATGAGATAAAACAGACGGTCGGATTTATTTTTCGTGAAGGGAAATTTATTTTTCTATTAAGTATAATCTTGCTGTTTTTACAATGGGCAGCCAAGTTCTCGATCCTTGTTCTTATTCTCAAGGGACTTGAACTTGATTTCGATACGCTGAGTATATATATCAGACAATGGCTTGTATGGTTGACGATGATTTTTATTCCTACTCCAGGAGCATCTGGTGGAGCAGAAGCAAGCTTTTATCTATTGTTCGGAAGTAGTCTGCCCAGTAAGATTTTAAACCTTATAGTTTCTGTATGGAGGTTCTTCACCTATTACTTTATATTGCTATCGGCAGTGTTTTTCTATCAACTTTTCAACTTCTACCAGCCTAGCAATAGGAAATAAGCATCTTCAGCATACGCTTACTCATCATATACCATCGAATCCTCGATACCCATCTCAACTGCAGAATTCTAGTCATAGATTGCATATATAAAATGCAACGGATATGAAAATTCCACTTAAATCAATCAGCTACATTCATAAACTAGAGCAATCGCCTGTTTCTATAATTATCGGAGCGGCTGTCCTTCTTAATATACTATCACAATCATAATAAGCATCTATGAAGATTATCTACACTTATTCATTAAAATCTTTAATCACTAAAAATTAATCACATGAAAAAGATAATATTAATCGCCGCTATGATTGTTCTTTATGCACAGGTAGGAATGACTACGAATCCCAGTATGCTTGAAGTAACCGCAGCGTCTGGCTTGAAAATGAGAGTTATGCCTAATCTAGAAAGTGAAGTACTTGCTATAATTCCTTATAGTGCTAAGGTACAGGTAGTGAAGAACGAGTTATCCATAGAGAAATCAATGGTAATCGATTACGTAAGTGGTAAGTGGGTAGAAGTAGAATACGATGGAATGCAAGGTTATGTTTTCGATGGGTTCTTGTCACATCTGCCTATGCCAGAGATGGAGTGGGAGAAAACTCAATTCGATTTAGACCTCATCCATCCATTAGAAACATGGGTAGATTATCATGGACTAGGGTATGAGGCGACAGATACAATTGCTTCTTCTTCCATGACTAAAATTAAGTATAGCTATGGAAACAATAGCATCATGGAAAGAATGAATACACCACAGTATTATAAGACACGGGTATATGTAGAAGGTGCTCGTATTATGGATGTGTACCACTTGCTTAATAATATGCTGAAAGACAAGAACGAAAGAAAAGCTTTCAGTGACAATACATTGTTTATCGAGGGAAAGGATGGACAGTTGTCAAGAATAAAAGTAGAACTTGAAAATCCAGTCTTGATTAAAAAATCAGAAGAAGGAGTGTGGGTCGAGATTAAATCTTACAGTCAAGGGTGTACCCTTGATTTCTAAAAAATAGATAAATAAACTGGGTCAATTATTCTTTAGATTTTTCGGGCCACCTTGGTTTAAATCAAGGTGGTTTTTTATTTAACGGAGTATCAGTTGTAGATTCAAGGATCAAATATAGGTTCCTCTTAAATGTCTCACACGTAAGTGAAATTCGTAGTAGTATTACCATGCTATTTTCTGTGTACGAATTTAGGAAGGGTAGGTGGACAAGGACCTTTTACTTAGGATTAAATCATCTTCCTAACTTATCGAGCTCTTCCATAACCATAGGTTTCTTTCTTACGGATACAGGCACACGACTATCGTCATCCATAAGTAGGTATCCCCCTTCTGATTTCACATAAGATCTGAGATGATTTAAGTGGATTAAGTGCGACTGGTGAACCCTCAGGAATTGCAGATCACTCAGCATGCTGTCGTAATCCTTGAGCGTCTTGGTTACCAGAAGCTTCGTGCCATCTGTAAAGAAAAAGTAGGTATAATTGCCCATGGCTTCTAGTCTCACGATTTCATCGATAGGGCATAACTTAATCTGCTCTGAAGTGTGTAATACAAGTGTAGATGGTTTCTCTATGTTGTTCTTGATAAGATCTGGCTTTACATTTCCTGATCCTAGATGTTCTATGGCTTTATGTGTCGCGGTTACGAGTTCTGTATGATCAATCGGCTTGAGTAAGTAATCCACTGCGGAAATCTTGAATGCTCGGATAGCATGCGCATCCGAAGCTGTTGTAAAGATCACCTTATAGGTGCTGTCGCCAAGTATGTTTAATAAATCGAACCCATCCCCATCTGTAAGATGAATATCTAGATAGATAATTGAAGGATTGGTTTCTCTTATAAGCTTAGCTCCCGATAGAACGCCTTCTGCTTCCCCTACGATTTCCACTTCAGGAATATACTTTTCAATGTCTGCTCTGAGGGCTTGTCTAGCTATAGCCACATCATCGATAATGACTGCAGTTGTATTATTCATAATATCAGATTGGGATGGTTAATGATGCAACAGTGCCAGGTTTATTTTCTGTGCTCATCCGATCGGTATAAACCAGTTTTCCTTTTTTAAATCTGTGCATTTTTTCGAGACGATTAACAAGTAAGGATGTGGCAACAGATGTATGATTGTTCTTTTTATTCAACTTAGATTTTTCCATGCCTATTCCGTTGTCCTTCACCTCAACGTATAAAAATTTAGAATCATTATGTGCAATGATGTCTATGTGGCCTTTATCAATAGATTTTATACCATGGATAATGGCATTTTCAACTAGAGGCTGGATAAGCATGGGTGGTAGAAGGATGTCACTTTCTGCATTGTTTTCTATATGGAATGTCATGTCATGGACTTGGCTTATTTTCTCAAGTTCTAGATAGTTTAACAAGAAGGCACATTCTTCTTCGAGTGGAATTTTATCTGTAAGAGATTGATTAAGAAAAGTCCGCATGATTTTAGAAAATTTCTGAAGGTATGCTCTAGCATCATCGTTCTTATTCGTGATTATCATACTCTGAATACTGTTCATTGCATTGAATATAAAATGAGGATTCATCTGGAGTTGCCTGGTCTGGTCTCGCCACTTGAGAGACTGGACTTCTAGCTCATTTTGTTTCTTTAAGACGTTAAGCTTTCTCTGATACGAAAGCTCTCTGCGGGTAAATATCCATGCTAAGAGTAGTACCAAGAATGGGATGGTCAGTAAGTACCAGAACCCCGAAGGTCCAGAATCAGATTTTACATTGACAGAGATGGGAGCTGAATACGTATAGCCGCTATTGTCTAGGTTGACTCTCATTGTATATTCAAGAGGCTTATCAGAAAAAGTATGAATAATAGGTTCTTGCTTATCTACAGGAATCCATGCTTCAGAAGGAGTCGACCTCCATTCTATCTTACAACCTCGGAGGTCAGGATGGTACAAGTCATAATTAAGCCTTACCGAGGTAGACGGTGGTAATACTATACTCCCTCCATATGACAGTTCTTGGCCTTGGAGATTTTCTAATCTTATTTTTATATAAGGAGGAATTGACTTGTATTTTTTCATTCCTATAGAATACAATCCCTCTTGGTTATATGCCCAGAATGCGTTCCAGTCATCACAGGTAGATACGAGATTTGATATTCTTTTTTCGATATCTATAGGATATGTTTCATATGAATCATTGTCCCAGAAGTAGGTTCCTGTTATGTCGACAAGTAAAATGTCATCGTTACAAGTAGAAATTCCGATTACGAGAGACTCAGAATTATAGTCTGGAAGTAGAAAATCTTTTATGTTTCCATTCTGATAGAAATACAATCCTCGATCTGTACCTAGAAGAAAACCGTCTTTATATTCTGTATATACAGTTACGTCTAGACTGTCGGTATAGAATTGTATGTAACCGCTGCTGTCTAGGGTCTTTTTAGACCCTATTGTGCTTAAGTCGTATGGGTATGTCCCATATATGTTGTGGATGTTGAGAAACGGAAATTCAGGGCTTAGGCTGACTGAATCGATCTGCGTCTCTGGATAATAAGCGTGTATAGTATATGGATTGCTGTTCTGAGCAATGGCTTGTACCAGAAAAGTTAAAACTAAAAGTGTTATACAAGCTGATTTTTTCAAGTAAGCGTTATGATTTCGAATTTTTCTAGGAATCGTCGATCAATAGTAGCACCATGACCAGGCGTATCATCTATGGTGACTTCCCAGTCATCGTTGTACTTCAATCCTCCTTCTACGGGATCCTCTGATAACATTAACGGACTATCAAGGTCATAAAATTGTATGTGACTCCAGGCATAACTGAAGTGCACAAGTGCTGTAATTCCTATTCTTGATTCAGAAAAAGAACCGACTTGACACAGAACATCTGCAGCTTCCGCAATGGCTCCTATCTTCATGGCATTCGTAATGCCACCGGCCTTGCCTAGTTTAATGTTAATCATGGTTGCTGCATCTGAAGCCAGAATCTGGTAGGCATCGTGGTGGTTGAATACAGCTTCATCAGCCATTATAGGAATAGGAGAGTTCTGATTTAACCTGGCTTGGTCGATTATATTCCATGCGGGAACGGGTTCTTCACAATGTTCTATATTCATCCCTTGGATGCCATCTAATGTTTCCTGTGCTATCTGGTAATTCCAGCCTTGGTTAGCATCGATTCTTATAGGAATATCATTACCGATGGCTGCGCGTATTGCTGCCATTCTATCGATATCTGCTCTTTTTCTCCTATCGCCTAATTTTACTTTAAGGAACGGAAAACCCTGCTCTGCATACTTGCTCGCTTTTTCTGCCATCTTCTCTTTTTCAAGAATACTTACAGTCATGTCTGTATAGATTTTCTTGTCGATGGAACCCCCTAAATACTCGTATAGGGGTCTTTCTGCCAGCTTAGCGCCTAGGTCAACCAGTGCCATATCAAAGGCACATTTAATGCTGGCATTTCCTACGATGATTTTATTCATGAGGGTATTAAGCTTCGCTATGTGTAGCGGGTTAAGTCCGATCATAGCTTCTCCGATAGCCTTTCCCACAGCGACTGTGCCTTCCTGCGTTTCTCCATGTATAGATCTATAAGGACAGCATTCTCCTGTACCATATAAACCTTGGTCACAATGAATAATTACAATGGTGTTTTTAGCATGTGTCAGCGCTCCCTTAGATATAACGAAGGGTTCGTTAAGCTTGATAAGCGTAGGAATTATTTCTACCCGAGTGATTTTAACCTTCATGAGTAAGTATTAAGCTATGGGAAGGTACTGTAAATCGCCTAACAAGGGTGTTATTTTAAGTAAATTTTTTCATGTCTCTGTCCATCTCTCGCTTAATATCTTTTTCTTTAATGGACTGTCTTTTATCATAAGCTTTTTTGCCTTGAGCAACCCAGATAACAACTTTAGCGAATCCTCTTTCTGAAAACAAAAACTTATACGGTACGATGGTATATCCCTTTTCAGTAACGCGTTTTTCTATTTTCTTAAGTTCTGATTTTCGTAACAGGAGTTTTCGATCCCGCCTCGTTTCATGGTTATTGATATTCCCATAATTGTACTCTGCAATGAAGGCACTTTTAAGATATAACTCCCCCTTGTGAAACAAGCAGAAAGCATCTGAGAGGTTAGCGTTTCCTGCTTTTAGAGACTTTACTTCTGTTCCTACCAGAGAAAGACCTGCCTCATACTCTTGCATGACATGATATTCATACTTGGCTTTTCTATTTACTATTTCTTTAAAATTACTCACTCCGGATTATAGATTTTGAAGTATGAAATTAGTCATTTTACTGTATAAGTGAAGCCGAGCATTATCTCCATAGATGCCATGATTCCGATTAGGGTAAAAATAGGTGTCGAATTGCTTATTCGCTTTAATGAGTGCATTGGTCATTTCGACAGTATGCTGGACATGGACGTTGTCATCAGCAATTCCATGCACAAGTAAGTAATGTCCTTTAAGACGATCCGCATAATAGACAGGACTGTTGTTCTGGTAGCCTGCTTCGTTTTCGCGTAGGGTCCTCATGTATCGTTCCGTATATATGGTGTCATACCACTTCCAGCTTGTAACGGGAGCTACTGCGATGGCGGCCTTAAACACATCATTGCCCTTAAGTAAGCAATTAGTAGACATATAACCACCGTAACTCCACCCGAATATGCCAATCCTACTTGCATCGGCATAAGGGAGTGATCCTAGATATTTCGCAGCTTCAATCTGGTCTATGGTTTCATAGTGACCCAGCTGTAAATAAGTCATTTTCTTAAATTCTTCTCCTCGAGCGCCAGTGCCTCGATTGTCGACACAAGCTACGATGTAACCTTGATCCGCTAGCATCTGAAACCACCAGTATCTGTCGCCTTTCCAGCTGTCTGTAACTTGCTGTGATCCTGGCCCACCATAAAGGAACATGAAAACTGGATACTCCTTGTTCTCATCGAAATCTTTAGGTTTTATCATCCATCCATTCAGATCTACATTCTCTGATGTTGAAAAATCGAAAAACGAAATCGGCTGCGTTCCGTATTCATCTTGAAGCACTCTGATATGATCGTTTTTCTCTATAGACCTTACTTCTTTTTTATCATAATTATACACAGTATAAGAAGCCGGAGAATTTATCGTACTGTGATTTAAAACATAGTAATCATAGGTGCTTGAGAACTGAGCAGAATTGGTTCCTGAGTCAAAACTTATTTTCTCTGGAGTACCACCATTTAGAGAGACTCTATATAGTTGCTTGTCCATCGGATTGTCCATAGCGGCTTGAAAGTAGGCAACTTTTCTTTTATGGTCTACACCATAAAAAGCAGTCACATCATAATTTCCAGTTGTGAGGGGGTGTGATTCTTGACCTTTGTCATCATATATGTATAGGTGGTTAAAGCCACTTTTTTCACTAGACCAGACGAAGCCTTGATCCTTTTCTAGAAAAGTCAGGTCATCGGTTACATCTATATAATATCTGTTTTTTTCTTCGAGTAATACAGATGTTTGGTTTTTATGGATATCTGCTTTAATCAGTTGCAAGTGGTTCTGGTGCCTGTTCATAACGGTGATGTAAAGGTGGTCTGGACTACTGGCCCATCGTATTCTCGGTATATACCTAGAATCGTCTTCTCCTAGATCGATTTCTATACTCTGACCTTTAGATAAATTATAAACATGTGCGGAAACAACGGAATTTTTCTCTCCTACTTTAGGATATTTAAAGGTTTCATATTCAGGATAGAGTCCATCATTGTATTTCATCATAGTAAATTCCTTCACCTCACTTTCGTCAAATTTTATCCAGGCCAGTTTCTTACTATCACTCGACCAGTAAAAACACTTAGACAGAACGAATTCTTCTTCGTATACCCAATCCGCAGCACCATTAATTATCGAATTAAATTTTCCATCAAATGTTACTTGGGTAATTCCGTTGTCAGCAAGGTTCTTATAATAAAGGTTGTTGTCTTTAACGAACGCAACTTTTTCAGAATCGGGTGAAAAAGTGGCGTACATAACCTTTCCTTGGTCATAGATCGAGGCCAGTTGTTTCGTACTTATATCATAGACGTGGAATCTTGCTTTAGTTGATCTACGGTAGATCGATTCCGTTTCTGATTCGATCAATATTTTAGACTCATCATCATTGAAGTAATAGGCAGAAATATTTCCCAGGAAATTGGCTTGACCTTTAATTTTATCACCATCTAGGATTTCAAGTGTGAAATTTCCAGTGGTTAAATCGTATTGATTAATCTTGTTATTTTCTAGCCTTGAGTAGTGCCTGCCATCTTCCATAAAATTAAATCCAGGTACAGATTTCGAGTAGAAAGTGAAATCTCGCCAGATTGCTTCATTGGTTATTTTTTTCTGGCCATGACATAGACTGAGCGTCATACCGCTTAAAGCAAATGTTAAGACTATTGCCTTGAAAAACCCATTGATATACTTATTCATACTATTGTTGCTTATCATGAAATTCTGGTTAGAATCCGAAAAATATCCTTTTCTCATCAATAACATCAACTTATTAATTCATAATTCTCTAGCTTAGTTGTTTAAGTTAATATTCACATTTATGTCTAGAACCATATTATTTCTCTTAATTCTTATAGCTCTATCCATTTTTTCATGCCAAAGTGTGGTGGATTCATCGGTAGAAAACGAGCCAATACGGGAGCTTCCAAGCCTTGTTGAAGGAAGATACAATGTAGGCTTGTTGATTATGGATGGGGTATACAATACGGAATTAACAGCTCCTTACGACATATTCCAGCATACACAATATAGAAAAGGAATAAAACAGATGAACGTATTTATGGTAGCTGCAGAGTTGGATCCGGTGTTGACATTTGAAGGAATGAGGATACTTCCGGACTACAGTTATCTTCATGATTCACTGCCACATATAGACATCCTTGTGGTGCCTAGTGCTGAGCATCATTTAGATTCTGACTTAGAAAACGAAGAGATGATTGCCTGGGTAAAGGAAGTAGGGGAGCAAGCTCAATTCATCACATCGCATTGTGATGGTGCTTTCGTTCTAGCTAAAGCAGGCTTACTGGATGAGGTAGCATCAACTACATTCCCGAGTGACGTACAGAAGTATAAAAACATGTTTCCCCATCTCGATGTCAGAGATGAAGTCATATTCGTACATGATGGAAAGGCCATTACTACTGCTGGTGGTGCTAGGTCATTCGATGGAGCGTTATACTTATGTGAGTACCTATATGGTAGAGACATTGCAAGAAGTTTAGCAGGCGGATTGGTTATTGATTGGGAACTAGAAGAGGTGCCGAAGTACATCGGTAATGTAGAATAATTAAAAAGAAATGCACCCATAACTCAAGAAGTCGATAGGTGCATTTTCTTTCAATTAAAATACGCTTGTACGTTATTCTATGGTTATTTTAGAAACCATCGGATCGCCATTTTCAGGGGTTACTCTGATTAAGTATATTCCTGTAGGAAGATGGCTTAGATTAATTTTTTGGTTATCGTAATTATTGAAAATTAATTCCTTAGCCAGTCTTTTTCGACCATCTAATCCATATAGTTCTATATCGTGTTTTCCTTCTGCAGGAGATTGGATATATAATTGACCATTTGCCTGGAGCGGTACAGGAAATACAGAGAATAATTGGTCCTCATCAACTTGCACATATCTAGTTTCAGTAAGAGATGATTGATCATCATAATCCACTTGCTTAACTCTATAATACGCAGATCTCTTTACAGCATAATCTGTAAATGAATAAGAATTAATATTACTAGAAGTCCCATTGCCAGACAACACACCAATCTCAGAAAAATGGATCCCATCCCATGATCTTTCAATCGAGAAATGATCATTATTGATTTCTGTTGCAGTCTGCCATTCGAGATCTATGTCCGATCCTCTTTTCTTAGCATCGAATGAAATCCACTCCACTGGAAGTACCGCTTCAGAAGCCAATCCGAATTCAGTGAAATGATCGATATCGAATTGCACATAGAACGCTTCTGTATCAAAGAAGTCATAGTCGGTTATTGTTGCAATCACCGTTCCTGCTCCTCCATTATTCGTTAAGTCACAATCCTCGCTGGAAGAAGAATAGTAGTTGACTACAAGATCTTCAGCTTCTAGATTCGTTCCGTCAGCCAGATTTAGATCCGTTAATTCTTGATCCAGTACATATAACCTTACACTTAAGTCAGAAACTGGTGCAATAGTGCTGGTTATGTTCCAGTTTCTAGGAACAAATCTAGTGCCTGCCCACATCGGAACTGATGGATTATCATTCAATTCAATGGTTAAGTTTCCTAGGTTCTGCCCATTGGGATTTATTTCTGCTACAAGATTGTTGTTTAATCTTATTGGGAACCAACTGGTACCTGAAACATTATTAACCGTAACAGATTGACATCCGGCGGACGTAGCTACTGGTTCTCTAACAATTATAGTAAAATCCTCAGTCTGTCCGTTACCAGGGTCTTGGCAAGGGTCAGTTGAGAAAAACTGCCCTGAACCTGCAATAGCACGCATCCTAAGTGGCTGATTGATAACGGCATCAGATGGAATCGCAACCTGTATTGGGAAGGATCCTCCACAGGACGAACTAGATCCAGAAGTACTAAATAGATCAATGGATCCAGAAGTTTCTAAAACACCATCTCCGTCGAAGTCTATATATATTCTAAAGTAGGAAAATGGTCCTTGCTGACTTGCACATGTGTTGTTGAAAAATTTAAAGGTATATGTTTCTCCACTTTCGATTTCCAGCTTGGTACATGTATTGTCTACGTACTTACTTCCATCTTCATTAGCTATACCGTTGACAAGTTGGTGGAAAACTTCCGTGTCGTCAGCGTTGTTAATCTGTAATGCTCTCAGACCAGCAGTTCCTGGGTTACCAGAAGGGGTGCAGGTATAGGGTCCCTCACCATCATTTACTTGGATATAATTCGTTTTCGTTTCTGTCGTGCTTCCGGATGCATTCGTTGCTGTAAGAATTACATTATAAGTTCCAGGGCTATTATAAGTTACGGTCGGATCTTCAAGAGTAGAAGTCGATGGAGTTCCGCCTGGAAACGACCACGACCAGGAAGTAGGTGAGCCTAGGGTGTTGTCTGAAAAACTAATACTCTGACCAGTACATGTTTCTGTGCTGCTAGATGTAAAATTAGTTGCAGGAGGCCCTACAGTACAATCTTCTAAACACGATCTAGAAGCAACATGGTTATTTACAGAAGCGATAGAGTTCATTGCACAATTCTGTGTGCCATTGCTCCATGCAACAGCATTTACATTAACGGAAGGGTCCATTATAAGTGGATCTCTAGAACAACCTTGACCTGGATCATAGTTATGTAGGCAATTAAAATTATGACCTATTTCATGTGAAGTGAGGACTCTAAGAGATTGGCTATTGATAGTGTAATTTTCTAATACATGATACCTTGCATTACCACATACTACTCCTACCCAGGCAAGTCCAATGACACCACTAGTAATACCGGTGTCAAACCATAATTGTCCTAAATCATGAGTAAGATTGAATCCAGTCGGCGCCCATGCTGTAAATGCATTTAAGTAAGGGGTTATGGATGTCGCATTAGTAATTGAAGTAGGTTCAGTATTGCTGTTCCAGACCACCTGTTCAGTAATAACGAATTTTACTTCATTGGTAAATGCATCATCATAATCTCCATTAACAGAATTCATAACGGCTATAGCATGGTTCTCACAATTGTTTACAGAACCTAGTATAGCAAGCATTTCTTTAGTATGTGCTACGGCAAGTTCAACTTCTACACATCCCATTCTATAGGTATCTCTTTCTCTGTTGTCTTGATTTAATTCTTCTTTTTTTAAGTCTATATCTTTAGCTCCACAGCTGACATTAGAGTTGCTTACTATGTCACCTCTCTTGTATAGAATATATTCATTGCTCTCGAAATTCGAATCGAATCTAGTTCCCTTTTCAATGAAGTAATTGGACTCAGGCGTAATGATTTCAATAAACAGAAAATCTGTGTCGATGGTCATTCTTATTTCATGATTATCTTCTGTATACCCATTGAACGTTTTTACTTCTCCAGAAGAGATGAATACCTCATTGCCTCTGCTTACGGCATTTCTTTTATTTCTAGATGATATGGTGGCTAATATCTCAGGATCATTAGGTACTACTAAGTTGTAGGAAGGTGATCGGATAGGATCTGGATAAATTGCTGCTTCATAACTTAATCGATCAGCTATATTCAGAGATAAATTTCCATCTCGACTATTAAGAATTGATTGACGCAGTTTTAGTACATCTACTTTAATTACTTCATAATGGATAAAGTGATCTGAAAGATCAATGTCAGATGAAGACGGTCCCATTATTATTTCAGGGACGACTTGGTTTTTATCGGTTTCGAAGGCAGATGAGGTAGATTGGGCATAGGATGATAGACATAAGACTATCATTGCCACAGTTAGGACAATATAACGCATTACAATATGTTTAGAATGAGTAAAAAACTCTTGGGAAGGAAGTATTCAGTCGTTGTCACAAATATAGCTAAATGTTTGCCATTTTAGCCCTCAGGGTATACACCCAAATTGAACCTTCGTGCTCCAGACAAAAACGAAGGACAATATTGTCGGCTGCACGCTGTGTTTTAGATCAACTGACGTTCTAAACTGAAAAATAGCTGTATTCATAACGTTTATAGTCACATTTATCCCTTTATCGATCAATATACATATAGAAATAGGCCATAATACCTGTTGGAGCTAGCATTATAATTTCGCTGTGTCAATGCTCTTGAATCACGCTTTATTATATATTAAGTAATGATGTTTATGCGCTTAAATAGCAATAAATTATTAAAATATATTATTTACAATTTATTGTTAACCAGTTATATATACCTGTTTTCACACAGGATTTCCTTGCAATTCCTTAATTGACAATTACTTTACATATTTAAATAATTATATGTTTTTTAGCCTTGGTTTCAATTTCTGTTTGTTCTTTTGTATTAATTACTATCTGAGAATAAACTATCTATGAAAACATTAATCCTTAATACAGGGATCAATATGTGGCCTATAACCTGGTGGCCACAGCCTGTATTAGTAAAATTCCCCCCTAAATAATATGACACTACATAAGTCTGCATAGGCAGGTTTAAGTCTACATGTTATTTCCTTTTCATGATAGTTTTTCGAAAGAAGTATTAGCAATTTTTGATTTTAATACTTTACTATGAAAACTGTTCTATCTATAGGGCTACGATTTATATTCGTGGCTACTACCTTATTTATTGGTCAATCTGTTTTTTCACAGACCAGCTCATCTCATGAAATTGTACATAAGTATATTGACGGCAAGTTAGACATGATGTCAACTCAAGTTGGGGATGTTGAAATAATCTTCCGACGAGATCGAGTGGAGATTAATGGATTATCTGCAACTGGACAAGAGCCAGCATATCTATATTTTAAAAATGTAGAAAGAAGAGACCCGCGAGGACTTGTTCTGGTGGGTGAAGGAGTGGAGACAATTAGTAATCCTGGTATGGCAAGCGTAATTGGAACTGACAGAGTACCTGTCAAGAAATATCGCTCCATCATGTATGATAATATCATAGGTGACACAGACCTTGTTGTCACGATCGATAATAATGAAATAAACTTTTCACTAGAAAATGAAGGGGAGCAAGCTGAAATGATTGAAGTTGCATTCAGTCAGGAACAACAATCTTCCTTGAGAGGAGGAGTCCCTACAATGTCTAAGTTCGGTAGAACATTCTCACTCATTTCTCAGAACTCAGATATCACATCTGAAAGTCGCGATAGATTCTCAATCAGAGGATCATCAGACAGATCGTACAGATTCACCTTAAGCATTGATTAAACTATCTACAACTCTATCTATTATGCGATACGCTAATAAACTACTTTACTTTTTCGTAATTGGATTACTTTCAATTGCGAATTCTGCATTT
>CAZFJO010000034.1:2561-5355 GCA_964518915.1 uncultured Saprospiraceae bacterium | reverse complement strand
TTTACCGATAACGTTTCACCTTCTAGTGGCTCTAATGCCTGGACGATAATTAATAGAGTTCAGAATGGAACGTACACATCTAACTGTGCCACTGAATGGGTGCCAAGTAATTATCAAGATTATCAAGATATCATGACGATTGATGATCCTCATTGTCAAGACTTTGGACAATCTTGTGATATTGAGCTTACAATAACTAATAATGGAAATTGCGCCATTCTTGTTGATTGGGAGCAGAATGCCGGCGTATGGGTTAATTATGCAACAATACAGCCTGGCCAGAGTTGGTCAGTAACAACATGGCAGAATCACGAATGGAGAGCACTTGTAGATGCTAACAATATTCAATATTATACAGCTACTTCCGATTGCGATCAGCACTGGGGACCTAGCGTAAGTGGATGTTCAACTCAAGATTGGATCTTTGATTGCGAAGACAATAAGACAGTTACTCTGCATAGTCAAGGTGTTAATGGTTCTGAACCAGATCTGATTTCAATTCCGAATTCTGCTGAAGCATATCAGTTGGTGGCTGAGGTAGTATATAAAGGACAAGATCCAGGAAGCACAATAACTGCCTCTGCTGGAGGGAATAATTTCACTCTAAGTCAGGTTGCCTTAACGGGTACAAGTAGTAATGTGAGAGCGTATAGAGGAACCTTTAATGGGAGTGCTAGTACGGTTAGTTTGGTCAATGCACCTCAGCAGAGTAGTCTGCAATCACTCGTTGTATATGCATTTAGAAATGTTTCAGATGGTTTTAATAGCAGTGGTGTATTTACTTCTATAAGCGGATTTAGAACAACGGAAGATTTTGATATTCCGATACCTACGGATAATATGCCTCGTGATTTAATAGTAGAACTCCCTATATCGGAGATAACATATGATTGTAGAGCATTGAATATTACAGTCACTGCTGGTGGAGTTGTAGAGACAACAAGAATAGCTCCTAGTAGCCCCTCTAACGGGTGCTGTATTGAAGTACCTGTTGTGACATTAAATAATGTGGCTGGATCAGTATCTAATGTTAATGTGGAAATTGAATCTCCTCTTGGAAGTAGCAATTCTTGCCCTGATTCTGGTGCTAACCAGAATGGACAGTCGTTCGTGGTTGCAGGTGCAATTATAGTCAATGTAGAGTGTGTTTCTGGTGCTGATTATGGCGATGCGCCATCTACTTATGGGGACATATGTTACTCATTAGATTGTGGCAGTCCTGCACAATTAGGTGATAATAAAGACGAAGATAATTTTTCACAATACAGTGATAATTCTGATGGTGATGATAATGATGGAATAGATGATGAAGATGGAATCCAATTTTCAGGAGATAATGTATTTACAGCAGGAGAGGATAAATTCGTAGATGTCTCATGGGAAACTTACGATGCTCATTCTTTTGTGTCAGCGTGGGTTGACTGGAATAGAGATGGAAGTTTCGATGCTAGTGAATTGGTCATAAATGATCGTCAGGTAGGAAATGGTGTTTTAGGTACACTTAAGCAAGGTTCTTTTAATCATGGTATTAAAACTCCTGGTTCGTTTTCTTGTGGAGCAACAGTAGCGAGATTTATCATAAGTCCCGTTCAAGATCAAGGACCCACTGGTGACTATTGTAACCAATCAGGATGTTTCGATGGTGAAGTTGAAGACTACCAGGTTTTCTTAGGATCTGATTTCGACCTCATATGTGAGTATTCATTTGACGGAAGTACATATCTAGTAAGCAATGATTGCACAGTAGATGTATGTGAAGGGGAGCAATTATATATTTCTGTTAATCCTAATGGACTCTCTTCATACGAGTTCACAGGACCGAACAATTTCCATGTAACTAATAATACAAGCAATGCCCTTATTTCCTCTTCTATCACTATGAATGAAGCAGGAACATATACTATTGTTGCGACTGATCATAATGGTTGTTCATCAACAACAGATTTCGAAGTTAATGTAAATCAACTTCCTCAGCCAACAATAGAACAAGCTGGACCATTCTGTCCGAGTGATGGATCGTACCAGTTATCAGCTTCTCCAGCAGGAGGAACGTATACAGGAACAGGGGTAAGTAGCAGTGGACTATTTAATCCTACAACAGCAGGGACAGGTAATCATGTTATAACATATTCTTATACCGATGGAAATAATTGTTCCGCTACGGATCAGATAACTATTGCAGTTTCTAATTGTCAGAACCCATTTAACTTGCAGATTGCAAATGATTGTGGTACTAATCTTTCTTTTGAAACATTGGCAAAAGGCCTAGAAGGAGCTGGTAGTGATTGTATTTCGATCAGTAATACGGCTAATGTTACTAGGGTAGTTGCTGAAGTATGGATAGAAGAAGGAAGTTGCAATAATGGTTTTCCTAGTTTCGTCACCTTTTCATTCGATGGTGTAACGCAGAATGTAACTGGAATAGATGTACAGCAGACTGCCCCTGGTGGTGAATCCGAAAGAATTTACAGAACAATATTTAATGGTAATCCTTCTGAAGTATGCTTTGATGATGGAAATGGATGCGATGCAACCTCCATGGTTCTTTATGTAGAAAGACAGACCACAGAATCGTCATCATCACTTGCAACATTTAACTTTGAACTACATGATGATAAAACTCCAGCAGGAGAAGATGACTGTATTATGTCAGTATTAGAGTTAGGTGCAAGTGACCTTCCTAGAGATATACAGTTGAGTGTTCCTATTCATGAAAAAGATAATGTAAGGGAAGTAGAAATAAATGCTTTAATTAAAAATAGCATGGGGACTGTTGTAGCAGATGAAACTTATT
>CAZFJO010000034.1:0-2461 GCA_964518915.1 uncultured Saprospiraceae bacterium | reverse complement strand
AATACACCATCTATCACAGTTAGCCCTAGTTCAACTACAGTTTATACGGTAGTTATTACTGATGCAGCAGGATGTGAAATCACTAGAGAAGCAACCGTTGTAGTTAAAGATCAGCCTATAGCTGATGCAGGATCTAATCTAAACGTGTGTTCAGATGATCAAGTTTCTTTTACAGCAACCAATGCAGGAGCTGGAGCTTCTTATTCATGGGATTTCGGAAGCTTTGCTACTCCGGCTACAGCAACAGGTATAGGACCACATAATGTGGTTTATAGTTTGCCTGATGGCCAGAATGAAAACAGTTCAGCAACCGTAAACCTTACTGTTAATTTAGAAGGTTGTATCAGTACAGACGATGCCCATGTGACTATATATTCGAGACCAATTGTGACTGTTACTTCTGATGACCCTACATGTGAAGAAGATAATGGAAAAATCACCTTTGCGTTCGAGAATCATCCAAGTAGAACCAATATACAGTTTAGTATAAACGGTGGAACTTCTTTCCCATATTCTCCAGAAGACAATACAGGTTCATTTATGGTATCGGATTTAGCACCTGGGACATATGATTTAGTGACAAGATGGGGCAACTCTGAATGTCCAGTCGACTTAGGTTCTGTAACGCTCTCTAATCAAGGAAGCCCTGACATTACAGCAAGTCCAGATATTGCAATATGTATAGGTGAGTCTACTGATCTTTCAGCGAGTGTGAACGGTGGAACGGGTAATGTTACCATTACTTGGGACAATGGAGCTGGAACTGGTTCTCCTGTAACTGTCTCTCCGACTGAAACAACAACATATACGGTTACAGCAGAAGACGAAAATGGATGTACAGATACAGACCAGGTTACCGTTACAGTAAAACCTCTACCTGAATCAGGGATTAATGGCCTATCTACCATATGTGCTGATGAAGATGTATTCTTTACAGCAGACGCTGCAGGTTCTGGTTCTACATATGAGTGGACTTTTGAAGGAGGTACACCCGCTTCCGCAAATGGACCAAGTGCCATTTCAAGATGGTTGACTCCTGGTGAATTTGACATAACTCTTGTTGTTACTAAAGACGGTTGTGTTCAGACCTATAATGAATCAATAGTAATCACCCAAGAAGTTCTTTCATTAGCTGGACCTAACCAAGAAATATGTGTAGGTGGGGATGTAGTTTTAGATGGTGGTGGAACTGCTGGAGGAAACTATACATGGACAGTTGAGTCAGGTGACCCGACCTCTATTGATGCAGGCTCCGGTTCTGAAGATGCTACTGTATCTCCATTAGTAACTACAACTTATAGATTGACAGTAACACAGAATGGATGTGAGAGAGTTGATTTCGTAACTGTGGTTGTAGACGTTAATAATAACCCAACTGCAGATGCCGGTATGGACAAGGCAGAATGTGAAGACGAAGACTTTATATTAGGAGGATCTCCTACAGGTACACCACCAGTTGATGATCCTACAGCGGAACTAGGTTATATCTGGTCTCCTGCTGGTCCTCTTAATAATGCATTTATTGCTAATCCTACTGCTAATCTACCTGATCCAGGCACGTATGATTTTCAAGTAATTGTATTTACATTGAACAATGGTTGTTCTGATACATCTACTGTAACCATAACCATAGAGGATAAAGCAACTGTTGGAGACTTTGTATGGGATGACATAAACTATAATGGAATTCAGGACAACGGAGAGAATGGTATCAATGGAGTAGACGTTGCTATATACGACGCTTCATCTGATGAATTAATTGATGAGACGACCACTAGTAATAATGGTGGAGATGGATTTTATGAATTCGAAGTTTGTAAAGGCGACTACTATATCATCTTTGGAACAGTTGATAATAAAATAAGAACACTTCAAGATGAAACAGGAGATGATTCAGACAGTGACGCTGACCCGGATACAGGAAGAACTGCTGATTTTACTCTAAATCCAGGAGATAATAATCAAGATATTGATGCAGGTTATTCTGGTGTCATTGATTTAGAATTGGTAAAAATGGTAAGTGATGAAAATCCTAATGTAGGAGATGTAGTTACATTTACAATTTCTATTTCCAACAATGGTCCTAATGCAGCAACAGGTGTTGATTTTAGTGATGTAGTACCTAATGGCTATTCTAGCATTACTTCTATTTCTGATGGCGGTGATCTTTCAGGTTCAACGATCACTTGGGAAGGATTCACTATTGCTAAAGATGAAACCATATCAGTTACTTTTGCTGCTACAGTAGTAGCACCTGCGGACGGTATTGATTATGAGAATACAGCTCAGGTTATTGCAGATGATCAATTCGACACTGACAGTACACCTAACAATGATGATGGAGATCAGAGTGAAGATGATGAAGACAATGCTGACGTTATTCCACAGGTAGCTGATCTAGAATTAGTGAAGACAGTAAGTGACAACAGCCCTAACGTAGGAGATGTTATTACGTATACAG
>CAZFJO010000033.1:0-20223 GCA_964518915.1 uncultured Saprospiraceae bacterium | reverse complement strand
GAGATACAGAACCAGCTGCTGAGATTACAGCGGATATATTTACAGAAAACATTCCAGATGTTCAATTGGTAGTCATTCCTGATTGTGGTCACTTTCCCTTCGTAGAAAAAGACGATGCCTATTTTTCTATTATCAAGAAATTCCTTAAGTAAATCTTCATTGTATACTTTTCCAACTTAATTGGCGATTTTCTGGATGGCTTGGTCTCTAACGAAAAATCTATGAAGAAGTACTTGCTCTGGCAGTTGTGCTCTTCCTCCTGCTTTAGCATCATGTATGTGTTAGGTTTAAGTTTTTTCGACAACACAATGATGTTAGAAAAATTGGGTAATTTTAAGAATGTATTGATTACGAACATCGTAAGGCGTTGTTCGTTTTAAATTGCTTTCGTTTAATAACCTTCATAATTTTTACATGAATATCTATAAAATTTTCTTGGCTATTTTTACTTTAAGTTTCCTATCTATAGACCTAAGTGCGCAATCTGAATCACCAGTTGATTTCGATAAGATGGATGCTTATTTCACTCAGATGGTAGAAGACTGGGATTTGCCTGGAGCGTCAATCGGAATAGTGAAAGATGGAAAACTTGTATTTTCAGGTAACTACGGGATTAAAGAAGTAGGTCGTGCAGAGAGACCAGATAATAATACCTTATATGCGATCGCCTCTAACTCTAAGGCATTTACGGCAACACTTATAGGTATGCTTGTAGAAGAGGGGAAACTTGATTGGAATGACCCTGTGCGGAAGTATCTACCTTCATTTACCATGTACGACGAGTGGGTAAGTGAGCATATAACGATAAGAGACATATTGAGTCATCGATCTGGATTAGGTACTTTCAGCGGAGACAACATCTGGTATAAATCAACCAAGACGGGGGCAGAAATTGTAGACGCTATAAAGCATGTTCCTCAAGCCTATGAATTCAGATCAGGTTATGGTTATTCTAATCTGATGTACATTACGGCAGGTGAAGTAGTGCGAGCTGTGACAGGAAAGAGCTGGGGAGAAAATGTGAAAGAAAGAATCTTGACCCCACTGAATATGAACAGGACCATATCAGCGCTTGACGAGCTTGAGCATAAAGGCAACCATTCTACACCGCATGCAAGAAAAGAAAATAAAAACTACAGTATACCCTGGGTAGACTGGAAGAATGTAGAAGCAACAGGTGGGTTGATTTCATCTATAGAAGATATGTCTAAGTGGATGATATTTAACCTCAACCATGGCATCCATGAGGGAGATACAATAATAAGTGCAGCCACTCGCAATATGATCTGGACGCCTCATAATAATTTCACAGTAGACCATACTTCGGAAAACAACCTTGACCGTCATTTTAATGCGTATGGCCTAGGATGGTCCCTCAGTGATTACCATGGAAGACTACGAGTCGGGCATACAGGAGGCTATGATGGATTCATTACCGCCGTAAACCTTATACCTGATGAGAACCTAGGAATAGTAGTATTGACTAACGGGGTTCAGAGCCCCATCATGGCAGCTACTTATCATGCCTTAGATAAGATGCTAGGTGTCGACGGTGTGGACTGGTCTGAGGAGATGCTTGCAGGAGTGCATAGAAGACAAGAGAGGGACACAAGGATCGCCGATCGAATTTCTAATCGGGTTATGGGTACACAACCATCACTCACTAAAAATAAAATTGTCGGTGACTACCATTCTGATCTGGTAGGAAAAATATCGATTGTAGAAAAAGCAGGAGATCTGATTTTAGATTTCGACGAAGCTCCTCTGTTGTCTGCTAAGCTTACCCACTGGCATTACGATGTATGGGAGATTCACTGGGAACACCCACAAGCGTGGTTTAGCTATGGAACCATTAAGATCAATGCAGACAACCTGCACCTGGTTACAGGCTTTGATTTCGATGTGCCCAATGATGACTTCTTTTTCGAAGAATTAAAGCCGAGCAGGGAATGACTTGACTTAAGAGAACATATAGGTCTACCCTAAAGTTTAATTATTTTCTTCAATAAAATAATTCTTCTAACAAAGTGACTGAGTGCTCACCCGCAACCTGCTTGAAATATCTCATCAAATCCTTACTGGTTGCATACCTTTCTTGCTTTATTTTTTCAACGCCATCCGTACTGTTCCAGTCTCTTAAGAATGCTGCCAAGGCTTGATTAATCCTCTCCTCACCGATATGCTCTTGCAATTCATACATGTTTAGGACGCCTTTATTGTAGTAAATATATTCTTGATCTTCTACCAGAGATAAAGGAGGTTCTTCATCGTGTCTTTTCTTTTCGTCTTCGTACAGTTCTAGCTGTAGATCTAAGAATTGATCTATCTTTTCTTGAGGATACTTCTGCTGGAATATCATGATGGCTGTATACTGTGCCAGCGTTTCAAGAATCATGTTTGCTCCTTGGACTGGTGCTGCTTCCACCTGGGTTCCCCACCACTGATGCGCTGCTTCATGGGCCGTTATAAAATAGACCATGTCCACATCCTTCTTATCGTCAATGTCAAGCAAAAAGCCGATGGATTCTGAGAAAGGGATGACCGTAGGGAATGCTTGAGCAAAGTTAGCATACCTAGGAAACTCCACAATTCTTAGTTCTTTATAGGGGTATGGGCTGAAATTTTCACTACAATAAGATAGGGCATGTTTCATAGATTCCATCATGCGTTCTAGGTTGTAGTCATGCGTAGGGTGCGAGTAGATTTCTAGATTTACAGGACCTCCCTGTAGACTTGATTGCCAGACATCTCTCATGACTTCATACTTGCCAGATAGGAGGGTATAGAAATTAATAGTGGGTTGCGACATTTTATAGTGGTAATGCACCCTGTCATCTTCCATGTAGTATTCTATGAGAGTTCCTGGGGCGATTGGTATCTGGTCGCTATCTGTGCTTATTTTCACATCAAGATGGATAAGGTCGGCATCTGTTCCTATACGATTTAATCTGACGAAGCTTTCATCTTCGATTGAACCTATGTGATCTCTGGGTGGTAAGCCCAGGTGGGTTCTGGTACTGGCATCACCGATTTCGTAATCGTCATTGTACCCGATAGTAGGAAGGTGCTTGTAGTTGATGAAAGATCCGTTTTCCAATAATCCATCAATGGATGGGTTTTCTTCGAATCCAATGGATTTATACGATTGGATGAAATCCATCTGGATCGTGTCGCCAGGAAGTAAAGGCTGATCCAGATTGAAGATGTAATATCCTAGCTCTATGTGCTCCGACTGATTGATGTTTTTTTGGTCGAAGTAAAGGGTGTCTATTGCCACATGATCATTGAGGTATTTCTGAATATGGATTGCATGGATAGCTGTTTTGTGTGGATTATACATCTTATAGGTGCCTCGGATAGAGTAGGAGTTGCCTCGCGGATAGAGATCTACGTCAAGAGTTACATCTCTTATGAAAGGTTGATTGTTATTCTTGAATTCTCTTAGGCTATCTTCGTATTTAAACCGATACGATTGTTTATCGTTTTCACTCCAGTATGTATTCAAGACATGGGTGTTGTAATAGATGCTACAACCCATTACAGTGAACACCAGAAGCAAGATAAGTCCAGCATATCTCATCGATTTAGATATCCGCGACCCCATATATTTTACTCGATGCATCACAGAAGTTTCCGCCCCTCTGCTTATTATAGCGGAACTTGCAATTAAAACCATCCCTCCGAAAACGAACCAATACGTTTTAATCAAAAGATAGGGAATAACACCTTGCGCGTAACCATTCATATCTGAATAAGTCCCTAGAAATCCGCCTGCATAAGTATAGAGACCATCGCCGATTCCTAAGGAATGAAGCAGGAGGACGCAGATGCAGAAGACTAAGGTCAGAATAATGCCTATTACCTTTCGATTAGAAATAGCTTGAAAGAAAAATGAAGCTATGGAGTACAACATTAAGAAAGGAAATACTTCCATGAAAAATCCTTGAAAGAAGACCGATATATCAAAGGTGAAGTAACCATTCATAAGTTGGAATATCACTCCATAAAAAATCAAGGAAAGGATCATGACTATATAAATCATAGATAGCCCTATATACTTACTGATCAAGTGTGAAAAATCAGAAATCGGCGTGGCATCATAGATGGACTTAAAGTTAATGTCTTTTTCTTTCCATATGATTTCACCACTGTAGAAGAGTAAGACAATAACGAAGAAGTAACTTGACATTTCCTGCAATTCCTCGATGATAAAATATGCCTTGGGGTAGCTGTTGACACCATACACTGTTCCTAGGTTTATTGAATTTATAAGAATGATCATGGCACTACAGAATAGTAAGGCCAGAAAGGAAACTTGAGTAGCTATAGAAGTGAAGTAAAACCAAGAAAGATGACCGACTTGGTTGATGGAAGCTTTTAATCCTCCTTGTGTATTTATAGCGGGAAGAGGAATGTCAGCAATTGAAACCTCTTCTGGATGGTTGTCTTTGTGGGTCTTCTTTTTATACTTTCTTGCAGGTGCATGTAGCGTCAGGCTGAATTTTCTATATCCATACGATAGTATGATAAAGGATATGGCTGTCCAGAATAATTTATTCCAGAGTAGGATACCTGTGAATGGGATCAACTGTTCGTTGCGTTGTACTGAATCCCACGACTCTGTTACTTGTGTAAGAGAAGTGAGTGAATAAGGATCCAGCAAGCCTTGCAAGAATAGATTGGTTATGGATTTAGTCAATATGAAAAAGACAAACAGCACAATGGCTTGTGTATACACCACCATGTTTTTCTTAGTGAGTGCTCCGGTCACGAAAAACAATGATCCTCCTAAGAACAAAATAGGAATCACAATTTCCACATAGGTGATTAAGTAAGACATAGGGCGAAACGGCATCATGTCTTCTGGGTTATGCCATGGCATGAATTCACCCAGCATGCTTCCTAGAAGTAATCCGCTAAACGCAAATAGTAGAATGGCAAAAGAACCCATGAATCTCCCTAGTAGATAATCTAGTTTAGAAATAGGATTGACATACAATAGAGATTCCATGTCGTATTGGTGGTCTCTTATAACGGGTATTCCCATTATAAGTGAAGCGATAATCATCGATATTGCAGAAACGGCACCCATTGTTTTCCCGATTACAATTGGGGCATTTTTATGGACTGATCCTAGGTCTATGCCCTGAAAGATGAAGTCCACACTACCTAGCGAAAACAAGAGTAGAAAAAGAAAGTATACATAAGTCTCAGGACGTCTAAGTCTATATCTGATTTCAAATAAAAATATCTCGTACCACACAGGAGTTGTATTTTAAAGATGGGTGAATAATTGTTTTACAATCGCTTAGTCATCGAAGCGCAGAGAATTGTGAGAAGTACACGTCTTCAAGATTGGCATCGATTTCGGTAAAACCATTTCCGGGATGCTGATCACTCATGATGTGAATGACGGGCTTGCCTAAGAATAATTTATCCGAAATTACCTGGTATGCTTCCCGATAAGCAGGCAGTTCATTTTTATGAATGGCTTTCTTATATATCTTTCCTTCTATGGACTGAATCAATTCCAGCGGCCGGCCTTGTGTCAGAACTTGCCCTTTATTGATGATTGCCATTTCTGTGCACAATTCCTTGATGTCATCTACGATATGAGAGGAAAGGATTACCACTGTATTTTCACTTACACTGCTCAGGATGTTGTAAAATCGATTTCTTTCTGCTGGATCTAGCCCAGCAGTGGGTTCGTCTACAATTAAGAGTTTAGGGTCGGTAAGTAAGGCTTGGGCGATCCCGAAACGTTGCTTCATTCCTCCTGAAAATCCTTTTAATTTTTGCTTTCGGACAGGGTATAGATTGGTGTTGTGAAGTAAGGCGTCAACACGCTCTTTTCTCTCTCTTGAATGTGTAATGCCTTTTAAAACTGCAAGATGATTGAGCAACACTTCAGCAGATGCATTCGGGTAGACACCGAATTGCTGGGGCAAGTATCCTAGAACTTTTCTTAAAGCATTTTTCTCTTTGAGAATATCTAACTTCCCTAGGTGCAATTCGCCTTGATCAGGCTCTTGTAAGGTGGCAAGGGTCCGCATAAGGGTTGATTTTCCAGCTCCATTAGGTCCTAATAAGCCGTACATACCGATGGGAATGGTTAAGCTCACATCTTGAAGGGCACGCACACCATTAGGGTAAGTTTTAGATAGGTTCTTGATGATTAATTGATCCATGAGTTGCCGTGTTTTGAATTCAAAACTATAGTTGTGCTACTCAACATTTTTATATATGTGACCAAGTAGAGGCTACATGGGGCAGATTGCTAGAATAGAGGTTTATAGGCTAGATATGCCTCGATGAGATTGGTTTGTCCCGGATATGGGTGTGTATATCCAATAAGGAATGCTTCAATGCCACAATCCTATTATTACATTAAGGAATTAACAGGGCTTGCCTATTAAATAACTTTTTTAAGAATGTCTTCAAATTTTTCGCTCTTGTAGAATAACAGTTTTTTACCCAACTTCTTCTGTTGGACCAAGCCCATTTTTTCAAGACCTAATAAATCTGTTCGGGCTGTTTGATATACAACTCCAAAAATGGATTGTATTTCTTTGATTGAATAAAACTTATGTTTTTCCTTGAGTATTTTAATTATGATATCAACTTGCCGTTCATTAATGTTTTTGATGTTTTGTAAATCATATAGTTTTCTTTTCTCCTGCAACTTTCTTTTTAAATATTCATCCAGCGTTTTAAAAGATCTGTCAAGGACTTTTAAGTTGTAATTAAAGAAATAAGTGAGATCATTTTCATCGTGTTCAGTATGCAAGTATGCTCTGGCATATTGTGTGGGTGCTTCCAATATTGATTTTGAAATAGAAAGAAACTCTAATAACCAATATCCTTTTGAGATTAAATACCAATAGAAAATTGCCCTGGCTGTTCTTCCATTACCATCTACAAAAGGGTGGATGTATCCGATCATAAAATGCAATATTATGGCCTTTATAATAGGATGAATAAATACTTGGTCATTTTTAGAATTGGCGAAATCACACAACGTTTCGATTAATTCATCTATTAGATGGAATTCTGGTGGTGTATAGAATATTTCACCCGTAACACCATCCACTACATTTACATCGTTGGTGGTTCTGAATGCTCCTTCTTGTTCTGAACTACCTAACGTTCCCTTTGTAATGACTGAATGGATGTTTTTAATTAGTTCTGGAGTAAGTTTTTCCTTGGCGTACTTTTTAATTTCTTTGACAGTCAAGTAGTTGTTTAGAATCATTTTTTCGGAATGATTTCTCGGTCGTCTATCTTGACGAAGCATTTCTTTTGCAACTTTTCTTGTTGTAGCAGCACCTTCTAGTTGTGAGGAGGCAATGGCTTCCTCCATTAATGAACTAATCAAGTATCTTTCTCTTTCGTCACCGGGTATTGTTGTAGATCCTTCTAGGATACCACCCAGATTTAAGTCAAACTTGTGAAGCAATTCACTTATAGATCTTGTTATAGTAAAGTTGAAATCAAATTTTAATGCTGGTCCAAGTTTTATATTGTAACGTGAGAAATTTCTGTTCTGCTTAACCAATTTCCACATCTGTTCTGGAGTAGCCCCTTCAGGCATCTTTTTATATTTTAGCTCATCCCAATACAAATATTTTTCATTTGCTTGTTGGATAAATTTCCTGACCTCTTCCATTTCTAGTAGAGGAAATATCTTAGGTGCTTCTTCTGAAAAGTCAATTTCTGAACTGGGTGGTATGGAAGGCTGTTTCATACTAATATCTACTAATTAATATAAAATTAGTATTAAATATTTCAATAAAACGCATTTTACTACTAAAATAGTTAAAATTAGTAGTTATTAGTAGTTATTAGTAGTTATTAGTAGTTATTAGTAGTTATTAGTAGTTAATAGTAGTTAATATAATGATCGATATTTTAATAATTAAGATCTGATGAACTGAAAGGAAGGTTCGCATTTAAATTTCAACACTAAATGAGGAATAGTTGCTTTTGCGTAAGCGACAAATAAACTTATAGAAGATCGATTCATCCCATATATTGATACGTACATCAACTTATTTGTTTCATAATAAAATCTTACCGAATTTTACTGTATGATTAGACAACTGGTGGACAGACTTAGATGGAGTAGGGTGATGGCATACTGGACATTTGCAGTAGTTGCAGGTTTTTTCTTGGCCCACTTAGAATCAGTGCAAGATATAGAACCTACTTTTTCCATCCTTGCTTTCATATACTTTGCTTTACTTATATTCTGGGGAGTAAAATGGTTGGCTGGACAAGTAGGGATGGTTTTTAGACAACGCAAAGAAAAAATCAACATTGAACTTAAGCACCTTCAGAGTCAGATCAGCCCGCATTTTTTCTTTAACACGTTGAATAACCTGTATGGACTCGTAGAGAAAGACAGCAAGAAAGCCCAGTCTATGATATTGAAGCTATCAGACATGATGCGATATAGCATCTATGATGGACAGAAAGAATGGGTCACCCTTGAGGAGGAAATTGCGTACTTGAAAAATTACATTGCACTGCATAGAATGAGATACCACAAGGAAATCGATGTTAGATTTGATATAAACATTGAGGACGAATCAGTGAACGTCCTGCCCTTGATGTTTATAACCCTTCTGGAGAATGCCTTCAAGCACGGTGTAGAAAATCTAAGGAATGGTGCTTTCGTTCATATACATTTTATTTCCTTAGATGGTTCTGTGTATATTAAAGTGGAAAACAATTATGACCCAGAAGAATTGAATGATCAACCAGGGATAGGCATCAGTAACTTACAGCGGAGGTTACAACTGGCATATCCTAAGCGGCATACATTTACAACTTCAAGTGATGGAGACATCTATACAGCAGAACTAAAAATTAAGGCTTCATGATAAAATATATGATCGTAGACGATGAGCATATAGCCCATGACATTATCAAGGGTTATGGAGACGTTGTGCCTGACATGGAGTTGGTTCAGAATTGTTACGATGCACTAGAAGCCATTGCATACCTTCGAGAGCATACCGTAGATTTAATATTCTTGGATTTAAATATGCCTAAGTTAAAAGGTTTCGATTTTCTGAAATCATTGTCTCACCCCCCTCAAGTAATTGTAACTACTGCTTACAGCGAACACGCACTAGAAGGGTATGAACTCAATATTGTAGATTACTTGCTTAAACCCTTCAGCCTAGAACGATTTATCAAGGCCATAAATAAGTTATCGAGTAAAGAGGAGAAAAATGAGTCTAATGTGCACCAAGTACTGGCCTCACCACAGACGATGTTCTTTAAATCTGGCAAAAAACACATTCAGGTGGTTGTAGATGACATCTTGTATGTTGAAGCGTATGGTAATTACTGTAGAATTGTAACACCAGAAGACACTGTGACAATTAGAGAAAAAATATCAGATCTCTTAAGTAGGTTGCCGCAAGATCTGTTTTTTCAAGTACATAAATCTTTCATTATTGCTAAGAATCACATCCGCGAAATCGAGGGAAATTCCATTAAAATTAAAGACCACACCGTTCCAGTAGGGAAGATGTATAGATTGAATCTTCAGAAGTTACTAAGGTGAAAGGAGCATTATCTAAGGAAAGAACATTGTCACTATTAAGTGAAACATCTCATTCTACCTGAGAAAGTATAAGCATAGATGGTTAACCAGTACCGTTCACAATACGTATTATTTTACCATTGTTTTCATCGGTAAGAATATAGAGCTGGCCATCGGGACTCTGCACTGCTTTCCGGGTTCTGTGCCGATCATTGACGAATAATTCTTCCACACTGATGATTTCTTCATCATTAATAACCAATCTCCATAGATTTCCTCTAGACAATCCAGGAATGATTAAATTGTTTTTCCATTGTGGAAATTCTGTGCCGGTATAAAAGATCAACCCAGTCGGTGCTATGGTCTTAAACCACGACCACTTTGGTACAGTAAAGCTGCGGTCAAGCTCAGGTGGTACATACCCTCCACGGTATCTCCCGGTACTGACGATGGGCCAGCCATAGTTTTTTCCCGCTTCAAGCAAATTGAGCTCGTCGCCTTGAATTGTCCCATGCTCTGAAAACCATATCTTACCTGTTCTCGGGTCTTTGGTTAAACCTTGAGCAGCTCTTATGCCTAGGGCATACATTCCTTCTACAGCATTCTCATCGATGACAGGGTTGTCTTCTGGAATGCTACCATCTCGGTTTATTCTGTAGATTTTACCTCTAGCGTCTTGATAGTTCTGAGCGATGGGCATTGCCGGTTGGAGGGAATCTCCAAAGAGCCTTTCTCCAGCAGTAATGTACAATTTATCGTCATTGCCGAAGAGTAATCCTCCTCCGAAGTGAAACAACCCATCGGCATAGGGGAGGACTTCTAGCAGACTTTCTACTTCGGTTAACTTATTCTCAATGAGCTTGCCTCGGATAACCTTAGTAGCGAATTTTTCTTCCTTTTCAGAAACATAGGATACATATATTCTTGAGTTGCTGTCGTATTCTGGATCTAAAACAACATCGAATATTCCAGCATTGTATTTTTTCTTAGTACCATCGCTACTCTGTGGCAGTGTTCCTTTAGGGTAACGAGAGATATCTACCAGTAGACTGTCAGCTAGATCATCTGGAAAGTCCTGGATTTCTACTTTTGATTTTTCATCAAGGTCAACGAGTAATAGACTCCCATCTTTTTCTGCTACAATGGCCGTATTGTCAGATAGAAAGGCCATACTCCATGGGCGTTTCAGTCCTTCCATGACGATTTCCTTAGTGGGTGTTACTTGGGCGAGCTGATTGATTAGGTCTTGAGAACTTGATTTATTGGAATGACAAGACGCCATGGATACAATGAAGAATAAAAGAATGCTAGCTGGTTTCATAGCGATATGAAGGTTGTATGAATTGAAAGTCTTTAGAAGGTAGATAGGTATTGATTTTCTAACCGTTGTATAAGGAGTACTTACGCTCAAGTTGTTTATTCTTTAAGCTTGGAAGAGGCAATTTTATCTACTATGTACCATTCTTCCTGGACCTTCATCATATTGAAGTAATCGGTATATAATCTGTCTTCAGTATATATTTCACACTTGGCGCTGGCAGTATATCCTGTTACATCTATATTTATAATTCTACCTCCTGCATTTTGGCGTCGAGGTCTGGGTTTAAAAAATCCTAGATATGTACTGCGGTCATAAATTACAACTTTATCGTCTTTGAGGTTTTTTAGTTGGCAAGTAGAATGCATGGCTTGTCCCAGTAGCGTTGTATCGCCGGTCATCCATCCTTCAAAATACAGGTTTATTTTTTCAGTTATCTCTGTTTTCTCCTTCAGATTCTCGGTGGGTGCTGATTCTTGTGTCTGGCTATATGATTTATTGCTACAAGAGATCAAGAATGCGATGCATGCTATCCATGTCATAATTCTGTCCATATTAATTTCACATTTATGTTATTAAAACCTCTGCTCAAGGATAACAACACAAATCTCTATGGATTCGTCAAAAGAAGCATGTTTCCCGCGCTTAAAAGGGTTCTATTTTATAATATAGAACCGATTATAGGCTAGTTTAAGAGGGAATGCTGCTTTTTAAATTGAGCTGGCGTAATTTTCTTTATCTTTTTAAAGGTGGTAAAGAACGTAGACTTAGACTTGAAACCTACCTCGTAACCGATGCCTTCAAGGGAAAGTTTATCCGATTGTAGTAAGAGACGACAAGCCGCCTCTATCCGGTTTTCATTGATATAAGATTTAAAACTCTTTTCCATATTATCATTAAGAAGTTGTGACAATACATGAGGGGTAATGTCAAGCATGCTGGCTACTGTCTGTAGTTTTAAATCTCTGTTCTGATAGATTTTCTGTGATTTAATCAACTCATCTAGATGGGAGAGCAATCGAGTCGCTTTTTCAGAATTTATTTTTTTATCGTGGTATCTAGGTTTTGTTTCATGTAACTCTACCTTGAACTGTCGCTGATTAAAAAACCCATAAGCGATTAAATACAAGAACAATGAAAAAACCAAGGGGCCAGTAATATAGTATGCTGTAGAATTACCGAATAGTGCCAGAAAAAAGGCTGTGGCAATAATGGCGTTTCCTAGAAAAACAATCGATGCCCATGTCTCTTTCGACTGGATTTCACGGGGCTTAAAAATAAGTTTTAAGAGCAAGGGATAGATCAGTTTAGCGGCCATTAATATACCGCAGAACCATACGGCGTATATGGTATAGACGGCGTAATCGTTCCAGAAATCTAGATGTAGGTGATATGGGCGCCATATTCCGACGACAATAGTCATTAGAAACAAGAAGGCAATGATGTACTTCCATGACCTAGGTAATGCCTTGGTATCTGTGAGAATGGATTTCAGATAAAAATATAAAAGAGGGCCTATAAAAATACATGCCGATAAGCCGAGCTGTCGGATGCTCTTATGTATGTCCGGATTAAAGTACACGGCTATGGACTTACCTATGCGTGTAGTCAAGGAAAGAATAAGCCCAGCGAGGAGTAGGTTAGGTAAGGTTTTTTCTTTAGAAAATATAAGGAGGTAAGCACCCAATAGTAAGCCATTGAATACGCCGAGGACACTAAAGAAAAAAATAACGTTACTCATTGCCTGGTAGAATAAATAAAATGAAGATATGACTTATGGTCGGATGGGAAATAAAGTAAGCCGTGAATTTAGATAAAATTGAAGTTTGGGCGGAGCCATCCACATAGGAACAGGAATCTACAAGAAGTATTATATCAATGGGTATAAGCTATTCATTATACAGTAGCACCTCCACAAGAAGAAAATATGGAAATTGCCTATATACAATTCATGGCACATTTACTCATATCTATAGCCTGTATTCTAAGGCCTGATCTTTTTGACTCCAGGTTGCAAAATTTCAAAACCCTCTTCTTCTTTTTTCTTCTGTACCATTTCTCGCACGTCTGATAAAAGTTGTTTCGAATCATAAATGATTCCATCCTTAATCGTATACCTTACGCCACCTACTCTGACTACTTCATTGTCATCAGTAAGCTTGATAGCTCCTGTTCCATATAGGACCTTGAGATTCTGTAATGGATTTTCGTCGATGACGATTATGTCTGCTTTTTTACCCACTTCAATACTGCCGATTTCATCATCCATACCCAGTGCTTCTGCACCATATAAGGTTGCAGATCGTATTACTTCAAGCGGGTGAAATCCTGCCTCCCTTAAAAGCTCCAGCTCCCTTATGTAGCCGAATCCATATACTTGAAAAATGAAACCTGAATCTGATCCAGCGGTGACCCGTCCACCTCTGTTTTTAAATTCATTTATGAAGGTCATCCATAAGTTGTAATTCTGTCTCCAATCCACTTCTTCTTCAGTGCCCCAGAAGTGCCAGTACGAACCATGAGACTTTTTACTCGGTTGGTAAAACCTCCATAGGCTAGGGATCGTATACTCCTCATGCCATTCTGCTCTTCTCGCTCTATGGAGATCACGGCTTGCTTCATAAATATTAAAGGTAGGATCAATGGTGAAATCGAGTTCAATCAATTCATCCATGACCTTGTTCCAATGTTCAGAATACGGCTTGGCAGCTTGTTTCCAGAGTCTACCAGCTTCGCCGAATCTGTGTTGCTCGTTCTGGTAGTTGTAATCAAGAGGATAGTTCTGGAGGGTCTGGTTTTCGAACAATGCCTCCGGTAATCCATACCAATGCTCCATTGTCGTCAGCCCAGCATGTGCAGAGTTCACAACATTCCATCTTCCTACTTCCATCTGCGCATGGTGGCAAGCTGACCTCAACCCGAGTTTTTTATTTTCATCTAAAGCCGCTTCGAAAATCTTGGGTGGCAACCCGAAAAACTTTATTCCATCAGCTCCATTCTGAGCATTTTTATTAACCCATGCTCTTGCTTGCTCAGGTGTACTTATAGGATCGTATTCTCCCTGACCGAAAACAGTGTACGCTTGTATTCTGGGTGCGGTGATTTTATTCTGTGCACTCATTTTCTTCTGGTCTAATACCCACTCCAGACCATTTCCAGCGGAGGGATCCCTTATGGTAGTAATGCCATGACCCATCCATAATTTAAATACATATTCTGCATCTGCTCCTTGCCATCTGCCTCCGATGTGTCCATGCATATCGATTAGTCCAGGTAGGATGTACTTACCATGAGCGTCTATTTCGTGCCCTCCTTCCTTGAGTTTAGGGCGACCAGTTGAGTCTATTTCTATTCCTGGATAACCGACTGTCTGGATTTTCTTGATGATGTTATTCTCAATGACAACATCAACTGGGCCAATCGGAGGCGCACCGGTACTGTTAATCAATGTCGCACCTCGGATGATGAGTTGGGAAAATGGGCCTTCACCCTCCTTGACAATAGGAGCCTTTTCTACGGGTGCTTGCGCGCTTAATAATGAAAGACAAGCGAGAAAAAATACAGAAATAAAAATTCTAGTTTTCATATTCAGAAAATCAGGAGGTGAACAAAATTTCACTAAAAATAAATTATTTACTTTAAATACAACATGGAAGACCATCTGTCTGGCTTGTCAGAAGGGTGAATTCGTTTTAAGCCTGTCTATTAACCTGAGTATACGCGCTATCATCTTTCATCGATCTCCATGGTGGGTTAGAAATGCGATTTTATGAAGGCAACCGTACATTTGCGTAAGCGAGAAGATTGTTCTCTGAAAACTAACCTTCTAAAAGAGCTGCCGCTGCATCATCCATGTACCAGGTAAGATTTCCTGACTCGGGTTTCACCAGCGCTGCTGGATAATCAATCTGGTCATTTTTCTTGCCGTGAATTTTCATCACTTTCTCAGCCTTGTTAGATCCAGTGACCAAGAAAGCGACGTGCTCAGCGTGATTGATGATGCGTCCATTGATAGAAACCCGCTGCTGACAAGTATCTGGATGCGTCGCCACAACACAGTGGTCATTGCTGTTCCATAGGTCGATCTCGTGAGGAAAAATAGACGCCGTATGTCCATCGTCTCCCATGCCGAGTAAAACTAAGTCAAACCTCGGTACGCCATCCACCATAGGGAGTTTATTTTCTAATAAGCTCGCATACCGCTTCGCTTCGAGATATGGATCGCCTTCGCCTAGAATTCTATGGATGTTATCTGAGGGTATATTTATTTTAGACAATAGATGATCTACTGTCATCTTGTAATTACTCTGCTCATCAGTAGGGGGAACGCATCGTTCGTCTCCCCAGTAAAAATGGATAGAAGACCAGTCTATAGTGTCTCCGTATCCCTCGGCCAGTACATCGAAAATCAACTTCGGGGTACTGCCTCCAGAAAGGGCCACATGACTGGTTTTTCTTTCCTTCGCCCATGCAGAAAAATCTTTACTGAATTGGCGGGCTACTGCTTGCTTATCGTTGTATATTTTTAATTCCATTGTAGTTGTACTAGCATATGACACAGAAACCAGGATCATCGGTTAAGTTAGGTCCTGGGTTGCGCCAGAATCCGATGCCTTCAATCAAGTCATCGGCATTTTCTGGTCCCCAGACTCCAGCGGAGTAACCGTACATGGGAACATCATTTTCCTCTTTCCAAAAATCAAGGATCGGATCCACGAACTCCCATGCTGCTTCTACTTCATCAGACCTGGAGTAAAGGGTTGTGTCTCCTTGCATGGCATCGAGTAGCAAGCGCTCATAGGCTTGCATGATATGGGTTTCTACTAAGCTGGAATAATAGAAATCAAGATTGGCGCGCTCGACATGAAAGCCTTGACCTGGAACCTTGACGCCAAACTTAATCAAGATTCCTTCGTCTGGTTGGATTCGGATGATCAATTTGTTGTCCTTGTTTTCCATTCCAGAATCCTGAAATATCTGGTGGTGAGGCGTCTTAAAATGGATGACAACCTCGGTCACTTTAGTAGGCATGCGCTTAGCTGTACGGACATAAAAAGGGACATCTTTCCACCGCCAGTTGTCTACATAGAACTTAATGGCAGCATAAGTTTCTGTCATCGAGGCTGGATCAACTCCTTCTTCTTCTCGGTATCCCTTGATCGATTCTCCTTCAATCTGAGAAGCCATATACTGTGCGCGTATGGTGTTTTTTCTTAAAGTATCTTGATCTTTCATGATCCGCATAGACTTGAGCGCCTTGACTTTTTCATTGCGGATATCTTCTGGTGCATCACTGATCGGTGGTTCCATAACTACCAGAGATACAATCTGTAGAAGGTGATTCTGGAACATGTCTCTAAGCGCACCGGATTTATCATAATAGCCACCTCTTTTTTCTACTCCAACACTTTCAGCATTGGTGATTTCTATATGATGGATGTAATTTCGATTCCATAACGGTTCGAAAATACTATTGGCGAACCTTGTAACGAGAAGGTTCTGAACGGTTTCTTTTCCTAGATAGTGATCGATGCGGTAGATCTGTGATTCTGAAAAATAGAGTTGTAAACCACTATTGAGTTCTTTGGCTGTTTTTAGGCTGTAGCCAAATGGCTTTTCAATAATCAATCGTTTCCATCCGTTGTCCTGATTATTCATTCCTATCTCTGCCAGGTTTTTAGCGATCGGTAGAAATAGGGTAGGAGGTGTCGAAAGATAGAAAATGATGTTGCCAGAAGTCTGATGCTTTTCTTGCAACTGATGGATGCGATCGCGTAATTTATCGTATGGCGATACATAATCTCCACCTAAATCTTCGTAATAGAATTGATCTGAAAATGCCTCAATTTCTGAAGATGATTTCTCCTTAAGGTCGTCTGTAAGGTACTTGCTTTCAGAGATAACCCGTTTTCTGAAATCATGGTCAGAAAGATTAGATCGACTGGCACCGAGTACGACGAAGTTCTCAGGGAGTTGGTTCGCTTCTAGAAGATGAAAGAGCGCCGGCACAAGTTTTCTAGCTGTAAGGTCACCAGAAGCTCCGAAAATGACCAGCATCTGATTGTCAGTTTGTTTCATATTTCGCAATATCATGATTGAGTAACGCGAATATAATACGATTCTTAAGCCATGGTTCAGTTAAATTTGTTTATTTCGCAAGTAGATTAATATAATGCATTTCAATCATGAGTAAAAAGTACGATTTCGGATTGGTAGGCCTCGGAGTAATGGGTCGGAATTTCATTTTAAATGTTGCAGATAATGGCTTTACGGCCTTCGGCAATGACTTGAATAAAGAAAAGGTTCAAGCCCTAATAGAAGAAGGAGGAAATCCTGATAAAATTTCTGCCAGCACGGATGCTCAGGAATTCGTGGATGCTTTGAGTACTCCACGTAAGATCATGTTATTGGTGCCAGCTGGAAAAATAGTCGACATCGTAATAGAGAATCTATTGCCGATGCTGAATAAAGGCGACATCATTATTGATGGAGGGAATTCGTTCTTTACCGATACCGACCGACGTGAGGTATATCTTAAAGAGAAAGGAATAAATTTTTTCGGTTCTGGAGTTTCCGGTGGAGCTAAGGGAGCTCGTCGTGGGCCGAGTATTATGCCTGGTGGATCTAAAGAAGCATACCAGCATATCAAGCCGATATTCGAAGCAGTTTCTGCGAAGTATGAAGGTGATCCCTGTGTAGCCTACCTAGGTCCTAAGTCAGCGGGCAACTATGTCAAGATGGTCCATAATGGCATAGAGTATGGGATGATGCAATTGACTTCAGAGATTTACGACTTGCTTAAGAAGGCTGGCGGACTGACTAATGCTGAACTTCATCAGACTTATGCTTCATGGAATGAGGGACGATTGAAATCATATCTGGTTGAGATTACCTCTGAAATATTTGCGCAAGCAGATGACTTAACCAGTGGTGACCTTGTAGACATGATCCTAGATAAAGCCAAGCAGAAAGGAACTGGTAAGTGGACTTCTCAGAATGCCATGGATCTAGGGATTCCTGTACCTACGATTGATATAGCAGTTAGCATGCGTGAGATTTCTGCATTGAAAAAAGATAGGGTTGCGGCCGATGCACTTTATGATAGACCTGATCCAGCACCATTTGATAAATCAGAACTAATAGGGCTATGCGAGCAAGCATTGTATTTTTCATTTATTATGTCTTATGCACAAGGCTTACATCAGCTTGCGGAAGCAAGTGAGGAATACGGGTATAACCTAGACCTCGGAGAGGTTGCTAAGATATGGCGAGCAGGATGTATCATCCGTGCAGGCTTGTTGGCTGATATTATGCAAGCCTATAATGCACAACCAGGACTTAAAAATCTCTTGTTATCTGAGGCATTTGTGCCGAAGGTACAAGGTGCGGTAGATGCGGCTAGAAAACTGGTTTCTTATGCGGCTACTAGCGGTATTCCACTTCCTGGATTGTCCAATGCGCTTACTTATTTCGATGCCTTTACCTCTCAGAGATTGCCGTTGAATCTTATACAAGCACAACGTGACTACTTCGGTTCTCACACGTATGAGCGGTTAGATCGGGAAGGTATTTTCCATACAGAATGGGAAGAGTAGTATGGAGATAGAAGATGTTTACTGCGGAGATGAAAGTTTCTAGAAAGAATAAACTCATCTCTTTTATTTTTTAATTATCTCGTCGGAAAGCGGTCGATGAAAATCTTTTTCATTAAAATCGGAAACAGTTTTTATATCGATTAGTTTCCAGACCTTTCTTCCGTCTGATACCTGGGTGATAAGCCCTGGTAAACCATGATAACCAGCTGGACCTATGCCCACAGGAATATCGGTGGTATAGTATGCTTTTAGCTCGATGGGTATTTCCTTTCCATTATTTGAGTGCGAAATTTTTGTGGATTTACACACAGCAGCCTTGCATGCCATTCCTTTTATATTGATAGAAGTATCTAAGTCTTCCCAGCAGTCTTTTTTGTCCTCGATATTGTATTGAAAGATAAGCCCATCTTCTAACCTTTGGTATGCGTATTTTGCCTTGCTTATATCATAATAGTATGTGCGATTGATAAGAGAAATAGTCGTAAAAATCTTTCCATATATTTCAGATTGTCCAGATATGTCAGTAATAGATGATACCCTGAAGAGTGCGTTCTTCTGGTTGAATATCAATTCATATTTCATTGCAGATAAGTCATCCTTTAACGATCCTAAGCCAAGTGGTGTAATAGGGGCGTCATCATTTTCTTGCATTTCAACTTGATAAGTAGCCTTATATATTAGGTCTTGATTGTGAGGACAATCTTTTTTACTTAAAAAGGCCATTAAAGTAATTAAAATTAAGAATTGATAGAAATGTATTATCATCATATACTTTTAATCAATGAAATTGATTTTTTCAATCTAAATATAACCCTTCTAACTTGGTTTGTTTTTCTCAATGCAGTTATAAACCTGTCCTTTATATATTCCAGTAGTATCCACTCAAGTTACGTTAATTATTTTTTGAATTAAAGTAAATAGAAGAAGTCTCAAGGTTTTCTGAAAAAAAAATGAAAGTAGTTTTTGAAGTATTTATTCTAATCCTTCCTCCCTATTTTCATGCCTTTAATTATTGATTTTAATCTCTGTAGTTCTTCTGAGTCTTCTGCAGTAAGAGAGATAAGAATTATTTCATCACTATCATATTTTTTTTCATACAGGGTCTGAAAGACAATGGTTTTTCCTTTCCGCTTAACCGTCATATTATTAGTATAGAATTTAATTCCATCTATTTCAGTTGTATCACTAATTGATTTGACTTCTACACCAGGGTTGTTTTCTAGCATACGCTTTATTCCTAGAATTCTTGTCTTCTTGCTGTTCTCATAATTGGGGCCATGAATTTCAGGACGGTATATGGACTTATTGATTGTCATTTGATTGTTGGACTTTCCCTTACCTATATGCAAAAGAGTAGTCCAGGTGTCTGCAGTATTTCGTCCGAAGAAGTCTTCAGAAGCATCATTTCCTTGCTTTTTTATCTCTTTGGTTTTACTCATAGCAAGTACCTCCCATTGAGACGGTATTTCAAGGTCAATCTGAAAAGCTTCATTATAATACCGATTATTGTTAGTCTCATCAACTGTACTCGCACCTTCAGAATCGAACTTGCATGTGCTAATCATTATTGCTAGGAATAGAAAAGACAATGCCTTCAATGCCTTTACGCTTTTGGTATACATAAGTTTTAGATTATGCTGTTACAACGATGTCTTCAATGCCTTGCCTGCTTCGTTCCAGATTATGATTTCATACTTGTCATTATCGAGAACGAGTGATACTTCCTTGGTTGCTGTTTCCTGGATGTCATAGGGTAC
>CAZFJO010000032.1:0-20358 GCA_964518915.1 uncultured Saprospiraceae bacterium | reverse complement strand
TTATCTTGAACAACTTGCTTCCTGGACACTTTTTAAAGCGATTATATGATAGGAAATAAATCCATTTTCTTAATTTGGATGATAGCACTGGTAATCATTCTTGGTTTTTCTTCTTGCCTGAAAAACAACGTAGAAGAAGCAAGTAAGTCGCTGATAGGCATCTGGAACATAGATAGCCACATTACTCATTTCAGGACCATACACGATACGGGAGGGACATCTTCCGATTCAAGCTCTGTATATACTGAAAATCCTGGAGTCATGGAAGCGAAGGCCGCATTTATAGATATTCAATTGATGATCAGCGGCAATGAAGAAAGAATTCAATCTACATATAGATTAATCAATGAAAAAGAAAACTCGGGCTTTACTAAAGTTGATAGATATTACCTCCAACTTGATCAATCTGTGATCGAGGTGGAGTATGGGGACGGCACCTCTGATTCTCATGAATCCGCTGAAAACATTGTCATGTACTTGAGGGACACCATAGACAATTCCTATACAGAAAGGGTTTTAATGTTAAGCAAACAATAGGAAACGGTCGGCGATAAACGCCGTTTCCTTCTTTTTCAAAATAATAATCTTTCGTTTATGGACAATCCTGTGAAATGAAAGATACATCATTTACCATCGGAATAAGGAAATGACGTTTTATCGTATGTTACCTACAATACTTTTATTTTTCACTTAAGTTTATTGTTGATATCCTGTCTACCAATAATTGACATTATTTCTACAGCATCATCAATGATACGATAATAAATTGTGTCGGATCCACAAGGGCATTTTCGATATCCCTTTCTTACCTGATTTACAGCTTCAAGTGAAAAAGGTGAATTTGCAATTTTTTCAAAATAATCAAAAAACTCATTAAAGTATTTGTCAGCTTGATTTTGACCAAATCTCATGACTCCAAATTTATGAATTTCAATTAAGTCTTCCTTCGCGACATTACTCAATTTGTAGTTAGACATTTAATCTAGACTTCGATTCTTTCAGGATTTCAGATTTACTCATTTTTGTGAATCCACTTTTTTCAGCTTTCTCTAATTTATTGTTTATCCAATCAATCTGTATTTGTTGATTTCTAGCTTGTCTAATTAAATCGTTAACTAATTCGCTCTTACTAGAATACTCTTGGCTAGTAATCATTTCTTGTAGCCATTCAGCATTAGGTTTGGTAAAGGATATGCTTTGTCTGCTCATTATTATTAAAAATATTGCTTGGTGCAAATATGCATCATTATTGCATCACGTGCAAATTAACTAATTATGATATATTTTATCGTAGGAAATTGTTTTTTAGCACCTATACTTACTCACTTTCTGCTGATAAGTTCTTTTCTTTATCATACAATTCTAGTACATGAGAAAGAGAACCGTAGAAATAGAAAACCTTGAAGAATTTAACCGCGTTGGACTTGATCTTAGAAATCATTGTCTACAGAAGATCGATTTCTCAACTGCTGATATAGCATGGAGCGATTATATACTTGAAGGAGCGGTCTTCCTAGGTTGTACCCTCAAGGCTGAAGAAAGAGATGTCATAAACCATAGAGGTGGCATCATATTTCCCAGAGTTAAAAACTTGCCCTATGAAATGTATAGAAATACCTTATACACCTGGCAAGAATTGTATGCTTCTTCAGATCAAGCGGAAGGCATCACGTACGACGAAAACATCTACAACCACTTCTATGAAAACAGGTATAACATATCTGTTACTGAAGCATTGTTCCAGCGATTACATGACCATGCGATCGATGATGCGCTTTATGAATTGCTAGGGAGCAACGACGATGGCACATTTCAGAAGAAATGCATCGGCGTTATGGGTGGTCATAGTAAACTTAGAAACGATACTGATTACAAGCAGGTCGTAAGGCTATCGCACGCACTTGCTCAAGAAGGATTCTTTATCTGTTCTGGAGGAGGACCTGGCATTATGGAAGCTGCTAACCTAGGCGCATACCTTAAATCCTACAGTTCCACTGATGTTGAAACAGCACTGGATATTATGGATTCTGAGAAGAAGTACAGCGACCCTGGATACATGGACGACGCTATGCAAGTTTTAGAAAAATTTCCAGATGGCACTAAGAATCTAGCCATTCCTACATGGTTTTATGGCCATGAACCGAGCAATGTATTCGCCTCTCATATTGCGAAGTATTTTTCTAATTCTATCAGAGAAGACATCTTACTTGCTGTCAGTATACACGGAATTGTATTCGCTCCAGGAAGTGCTGGAACACACCAAGAAATATTTATGGATGCTGCTCAGAACCATTATGTAACTTTCTCATATCGCTCTCCTATGGTTTTTCTCAATGAAGAACACTATGTCGAGAAGACGGGTATCTTTCCGCTCCTCAAGCACCTCGCTGGAGATAAGGAATATGGTAAGAAAATCATGGTAAGTGACAGCATTACAGAAATTGTACAATTTATCGTTGACAATCCGCCGTACAACAATCCTACTTGATCGAAAATGAACTCAGGTGTTCGATATCGAATAATATTATAATTATTTAATATATATTAAACGCTGTATATCATTAATTTAATTTCTGGCACACTCCCTGCTTCGGTACAGTTAAATGATCAGGAATTAAAATGGATAGACAACTTGCACCTTCAGAGAAGCGGCCCCAAGCTTTCAGAAAAATAATATGGGTGATGGGCATCCTTTTATTACTGGTCCTCGCTTTTTTACTTCTAAGAAATCTACTGACAAAAAAAATAGACCTAGATGACATGATCATCGCACAAGTAGAAAGAGGACTTGTAGAAAACAGGGTTACTGCGTCAGGAACGGTGATTCCTTCTTACGAAAGAGCCATTAATGCTCCGGTAAGTACTGAGATAAATGAAGTATACCTGGAAGCTGGTGCTCAAGTAAAGAAAGGCGACCTGATTATGGAACTCGATAATGAGTACACTAAACTAGAGTATGATCAGATCAGAGATCAATTAGAAGTAAGAAAGAACAACATCTATAAGCTGAAACTTTCGTATGATAAAGACTTAAGAGAACTGGAGTACAACAGTGAAATAAAGAAACTCCAAGTCGCCCAACTGGAAGCTGAATTGAAAGATCAGAAAAGGCTACATGAGGTCGGCGGGTCAACCCTAGAAGAAGTACAAGCAGCAGAGCTGGCCCTCCAGGTCTCACAGATCGAAGAGAAAGTAATCAACAATGATCTCGATTACAAGACACGAGTCAACGATAGTGAAAAACAAAACCTAGAACTTGAGTACAAGATCCAAGAAAAGAAACTCGCAGAACTTTCTAGAAAGCTAAAGGAAACGAAAGTAATTGCAGAATCAGACGGTGTACTGACGTGGATAAATGAAGACCTAGGAAAGAAACTCAATGAAGGAGACCTCATAGTCAAACTCGCCAATCTAGAAAAATTTAAAATCGAAGCAACCAGTCCAGATAGATACGCTGCACAGATAAGATTGGGAGCTGAAGCCATCGTAAGAATCAATAAGAAAGAAGTACAAGCAACCATTACCAACGTTTCTCCTTCTATCGAAAACAACACCGTCCGTTTCAATGTCCGCATCAATAATGCCACAGAAATCAATCTACGACCTAATATGCGCGTAGATGTATTCATTGTTTCAGGCAGAAAAGAGAATGTACTCAGAATTAAGAATGGCCCAGCACTTAAGGGTGCTAAAAAACAGTACTTATTCTCTCTACAAGGAGATGAAGCCATCCGAAAAGAAGTGACCATAGGATTAAGAAACCCTGAATATGTAGAGCTAAGCGGAGATATAAAAGTAGGAGAACGCATCATCCTTTCAGATATGGAAGACTTTAAAGAAACCCCTTCAATCAAACTCGTAAAGTAATGAAGAGTCATTCCATAACTCATATCGTCTTTCTCTTTTTCACTTCTACCCTAGCGATGACTCAATCATCCTTGTCCCTAGATCAGGTACTGAAACAAGGAAGGGAACAATCACTTGCCTACCACGAAGCTTCAGTCAACAAGAAGATTGTTTATCTAAGCAATGATCTTTTTAAAGCAGGACTGAAGCCGCAACTAAATCTCAACGTCAACGCTCCCAGCTTTTTCAAGACAAGTAGAGAAGTGACCCAACCGAATGGATCCATTATCTTCCAACCCTTAAGTCAGAACTACTCCACAATCAGCCTGACAGGTTCACAATTTATCCCGCAGACTGGCGGGGAGATATTTTTTTATAGTGACTTACAGAGATTTGATGATTTTAATCTTGACGATAGACTGTATAATGGAATTCCATTGCGCGTAGGAATTACTCAACCCATATTTGGGTTTAACCCATACCATCATGACAAGATTATTCAACCGCTGTCGCTAGAAGTAGCAGAAAAACAATTCAATTTTGATATAGAAGGCATCCACTTACAGGTGGTAGATCTATACTTCGATGCCCTATCCGCTCAAGCGAACCTGGAGATAGCACAGACTAACCTTGAGATAAATCAGAAGTTGATAGAAATAGCACAAGAAAGATATGCTCTAGGCAAAATATCGGAGAACGACCTATTGCAATTGCAACTTGAATTAAACGGTGCTAGGAAATCAATTCTTCGAGCTGATATAATTACAAAAAACGCAACCCTCATACTCTATACTTTTCTGAGACAAGCATCTGATGATAAAATTGAAATACCGATCTTTACAATACCTGAAGCACCTAGCTCTATAAGCTTAGATAAGTCATTGTTATTTAAGGAAGCAAGAAAAAATCGTCCAGAATTATCAAGTCTTATTCTAGAACAAGCCCAACTAGAAAAAGAATATTCTAAGACAAGCAACGAAAACGGGATACAAGTAGGGCTCTTCGCTTCTCTAGGTCTAGCCAGAGGATCTAGAAACTTAGAAAACATCTATACAGATCCGATTACAGAACAACAGGTAAGTCTCAGTATAGCAATTCCTATTCTTGACTGGGGAAAAAGAAAAAAATCACTACAGATCATCAAGGAACAGCAATCTCTTTTGCATGAAAAAAGTGCAACCCTTGACGGGCAGATTGAGTCTTTACTAGAACAGAGAATCATGTTTTTAATAGAGCTGGAAGAAGAGATCACCTTGCAGAAAGAAATAACCAAGGTTTCCGAGAAGCGATTTTCTATCTCCCAAGAAAGGTATGTTCTCGGAGATATCAGCATTACAGACTTAACCCTAGCCCAGCGAGAAAAAGATCAATCCAAAAGAGATTTTATCAATACAATGAAAGATTACTGGACTACCTATTACGAAATCAGACAGATGTCTGGCTATGACTTCGTCCAAAATAAAAAAATCACCTATTAATATACAATCATATGATATCACTGAAAGACATCAACAAGATTTATACGACTTCCACTGTAGAAACAACTGCCCTCAATAATATAAATCTGGAAATAAAGAAAGGGGAATTCTTATCCATAATGGGGCCTTCTGGATGTGGAAAATCAACCCTACTTAACATTATGGGACTTCTGGATGCTCCCTCCAGTGGAGCAGTGGAGATTGCGGGTCAAGTCATAAACAATTATAACAATAGATCCATTGCGAAATTTAGAAATGAAAATCTAGGATTTATATTTCAGTCCTTCCACCTGATCCCTGATCTCTCAGTAATAGACAATGTAGAACTGCCTCTATTGTACCGAAAGACTTCTGCCGCTGAGCGCAAACGAAGATCCGCACAAGCACTTGAATCCGTAGGACTGAAAAACAGAACGAATCACTTCCCTTCTCAATTATCAGGAGGTCAGAAACAACGGGTTGCTATAGCGAGAGCCATTGTCGGAAATCCAGCCATCATCCTTGCAGATGAGCCGACAGGAAACCTAGACAGTCAGATGGGCAACGAGGTAATGCAGATACTAATGGATCTAAATACACAAGAAGAAACAACCATTGTAATGGTGACACATGACGAATCCATGGCTAAAAAAACAAATCGATTAGTCCGGTTGTATGATGGAACACAAGTAACCGCTTAAGCTCACAACCACCCAGAATTATGATATATAATTATATAAAACTAGCCTTGAAGGTGCTGTTGAGAAAGAAATTTTTCACCTTTATTTCTTTATTTGGCATCAGCTTCACTCTGATGATATTGATGGTTTACACAGCCTTCGTTGATACACAATTAGGGAATAATCCCCCGCTTTCTGAAAAGGAGAAGATGATTTTTATGCAGCGCCTCGAGATGAGGAAAGAATACTTCGACACCATTCCTAAAATAGATACCATCATTGAAGCATCCGGAGTAAGGTACGACACAACAGAACAAATCAATAGTATAGGTTCCAGTAGCTCAAGTTCACACTTCGACATTGATTTTCAAGAGAAGTACTTTACTGACATAGAAGGAATAGATAATTTTTCATTCTATACTACCTCCTCCACTTATGATGTATTTATCAACAACGGTAAGCTTACCATCGACGCGACTTATGCTGACCATAGGTTTTTCGAGGTATTGAATTTTAAGTTTATAGAAGGCCAGCCCTGGTCGGAACAAGAACACCTCAATGCCAATCCTATCATCATCATTACAGATGAACTGGCGAATGCCTACTTCGGAAAAAAGAACGGACTTATAGGCGAGACAGTCGTACTAGATGATCGAAGTTTCACTGTTTCTGGAGTGATATCTAGGCCGGGCAATAATCAGGACATCATCAGCGGAGATGTATACATCCCTTATACACTTATGGTAAAGAGGAAGAAAGAAGAAACTTACTTCGGTTCATTCAAGGCGGTATACCTTGCTACTACTAAAGCATCTAAAAAGAAAATTAAGGAAGACATCGATTTTAAAACAACCCAGATTCCATTCTTAGCGGGTGATGATTTCAATGAAATGGAAGTGACGACCTACGATTATGATGAATTGTATGCCCTAGCCTTCAATGATTATAAATACTATTTTAACCCAAGCAAAGGAAAAAAAGTCATGTACCTCATCTTAGGGTCTATCATTCTGGTTTTCTCCTTGGTTCCGATTCTTAATCTTATCAATCTTAATGTAACTAGAATCCTCGAGCGATCTTCCGAAATCGGAGTAAGGAAAGCATTCGGAGCGGATACTCGAAATATACTAGTGCAGTTCCTTTTCGAGAATGTAATTCAGACATTGATCGGAGCAGTACTGGGATTAATCATGGCCATTCTACTTATAAGATATATAAATGCCAGTGATGCCTTAGAAGGAACCCGTCTTGTCATGAACTTTAAATTTTTCTTGTACAGTTTCGTAATCGCCATCTTCTTCGGCATCCTGTCTGGCATCTTACCCGCTTGGAGAATGTCTAAACTCGATATTGCTCACGCTATTAAATCTACGAAACTATGATTGCTCATATATTTAAACTTATCTGGAATAAGAAAAAGTCAAATGCCCTAATGATCCTTGAGATCCTTCTAGCTTTTCTCATCCTATTCGGAGTATTGACTTTTATTACATACAACTTAAATCGGTTTCAGAAACCTCTCGGATTTAGTGCCGAAGATGTATTGTTAATCCGGCTCCCCTATCAGAATGATCTTGATTCTGCGCAGATTGCTGAACGAAATTTGAATTTAAAAAGACAATTAAAAGCAATTCCAGTAATAGAGCATGTAGGGTTCACTTCTTCGGCTACTCCTTTCACAGAGAATAGTTCTAAAAGTACATCAGACGATTATGGGTTTGAAATAGAAAGATACATCGTTGAGTTAGATGAAGGAATCGATGAAACCTTGGACATTACACTACTTGAGGGTAGATGGTTTGAGGAAGGAGATGACCAGTCTAATTATACACCTATCATTCTAAATAAATACTTTCTTGACACGTACTTTCCAGGCAAGAATATGCTGGACAGCATGATCTCCCTAGGTTCTGAGTTTAAATTGATTGGAGTAGTAGAAGATTATAGATACTTTGGAAAATTCACAGAGCCTAAACCCACTTCGATTGTATACATCCCTAGTACAAGTAGTTACTACGGTACCCTCGCCGTAAAGCTGAAGAAAGGTACTCCTCCGACATTCGAAGAGGAATTGGATAAACTAATTACAGATATTACAAAAGATCCAGGTTTTCTGATCGAAAATGCATCTTCCTTACAGCGCAGAAATGAAAGGCCTCACTGGGTGAAAATTACAGCATTATTAAGCATGAGCATCTTCTTGATAATCAACGTTGCACTTGGTCTATTCGGAATATTGTTGTACAACATAAGCAGGAGAAGATCTGAGATAGGATTGAGAAAAGCGTTAGGTGCACACAATGGATTGATATCCAGACAATTTATCCTAGAAATATTTACCATCACTTTTATTGCCCTTATTGTAGGATTGTTCTTCGCAGTACAATTCCCTATTTTCAACGTACTGGATATATCAGCTATAGACTACACTTATGCATTACTAGGATCGACTATCATCATCATCCTGCTTGTATTGTTGTGCACATGGTATCCCAGTCGTCAAGCTTCACTTATTCATCCATCAACTGCTTTACATGAAGATTAAAGTATTAAGTTTACCGATGTAGATGGATACACAGAATACACATATACTCATTATAGAAGATGACCGGACAGTATGCAAGAGTTTAGAGTTACTCATGCGTAAACATAAATTCGCATGCAAGTCTATACATCATCCTTCCGAGGCTATAGAAACCATAGAGTCGTTTCAGCCTAGCTTGATCATCATGGACATGAATTTCACCATTGATACATCCGGGAGGCAAGGATTAAAACTTTTAGATCAGATAAGGTTACACTCGCCGGATATTCATATCATCCTTGTAACAGGATGGGCTACCCTACAGCTAGCCGTAGAAGGGATGAAGAGAGGAGCTAAGGATTTTATCGCTAAGCCATGGGACAACAAGCATCTGATCCGTAGCGTCAAGGATCTCCTCTGGTTAGATGAAGGCAATCCTTCTTCTGCCATGGATCACAGGAATCAGAAAATAATCGGATCCAGTGATAAGCTGATGGAAGTCCTAGATATGGCTGGAAAAGTAGCTTCTACTGCAGCTTCAGTCCTCATTTCTGGAGAAAGCGGAACTGGCAAGGAATTACTGGCAGAGTTCATCCATCATAATAGTGACAGAAAAGATAAGCCATTTATCAAGGTGAATTTAGGGGGTATCTCACAATCACTGTTTGAAAGTGAAATGTTCGGTCATATAAAAGGAGCATTTACAGATGCCATCAATGATCGCATCGGTCGTTTCGAAATGGCAGATGGTGGAACCATATTCTTAGACGAAATAGGAGAATTGTCTCTGAGTAACCAAGTCAAGTTACTAAGGGTGTTGCAGGAAAGAACATTTGAAAAACTAGGCTCGTCAAGAAGTAAAAAAGTAGATTTCAGAGTCATATCAGCAACGAATAAAGACCTTGCATCTATGGTCAATCTAGGTGGATTCAGAGAAGACCTGTATTACCGCATCAACCTCATTCAACTTCATCTTCCACCACTTGTAGAACGAAGGACTGACATTCAAGAATTGGCTAATTTCTATGCACATAATATCCGAAAACTATATGACTTAGAATCACTGTATATAACCGATGAAGCTTTAGAATGGTTAGGAAGGCAATCTTATCCAGGAAATATTCGGCAACTTAAAAATCTCGTGGAGCGAACCATACTCTTGTCTTCAGACAAAAGAGAAATTACAGTCAAAGATTTTCAATCCATGGGTACTGGAGCAGAAGCCCATAAGGACGTATCCGTTCCTGAAGTAGGAACTATCTCACTGGATAGAATGGAAGAAGAGATGGTGAAAAAAGCACTTAATTTTCATAACTTCAACATAAGTAAATCGGCAGCTTCTCTAGGATTAACTAGAAGTGCCCTATATAGAAGGATGAAGAAGTACAATATAAACTATGACGCTGAAAGTTAAATTTTTTACTTATATCATAATCATTCATGGAGTCATAACCTATCTATTATATGAGGTTCTAAGAGAATCAACTCCCATAGCATTTATTCTGTCAGAAGTCCTGGTTCTTATTTCTATCATTATTTCAATCTATCTATATAACGGATTTATTAAGCCACTGAATCTTTTAAAAACAGGAATCGATGCGCTTAAAGATCAAGATTACAACTACAAGTATGCTGAGACAGGATCTTACCATATGGATCAACTTATAGATGTTTTCAATAAAATGCTAGTCAGGCTTAAAAATGAAAAAGTTAAATCTTCCGCGCAATCCATCTTTCTAAACGATCTTATAGAACAAGCGCCTTATGGAATAATATTGCTTGACTATGACGACAGAGTAGCTCAGATAAATAGTTACGCAAGACATTTTTTTAATTTCTCCATAAGTACTGGCACTGCGATTAATAGGATAGACCATGAAATGATCGACCCGATTTATAATTTAGAAATATCTGAGAATAAGGTAGTTTCACTCAGTGGAGGAAAAAAATTTAGCTGTTCCATGGATGAAGTCCTCCATCAAGGATTTAAGCGTAAAATCATAACCTTCTACGAATTAACCCAGGAATTTCAAGAGACCGAAAAGAAAGCATACAGTAAGGTTATCAGAATGATGGCCCATGAAGTCAATAATTCAATCGGCGCTATTAATTCCATCCTCGATACGGCGACCACCATGGATATGGACAGAGAAGAGCTAGCAGAAACCCTGCAGATTGTCATGGACCGAAACGACAAGATGGTTGTGTTTATGAAAAATTTCGCTTCTGTTATACGGTTGCCTGATCCCCATAAGCAACAGATCGACTTGGTGCCTATCATTGAAAATTGTATGTCTCTTCTTTTTTCTAGTCATGATAAGAACATCCATATTTCTTTGGAGAATAAAGGGAATAATCCATTGATCGTTGATGCAGATCAGATTCTAGTAGAGCAGGTATTTATCAATATCCTTAAAAACTCAATCGAGGCCATAGAAGCTCATGGTCAGATTGTGGTTTTAATAAACCATAAGGATAAAGAAGTAATCTTTAGAGACAATGGCTCTGGCGTATCTGAGGAAGCGCAAGCAAAATTGTTTTCTCCTTTCTTTTCTACGAAGGCAGAAGGACAAGGCATAGGCTTAATGCTCATCCGGCAGATACTTAATGACCACGGGGCAGAATTCAGCTTGGAAACTATAGATGGATGGACCGCCTTCAGGATTAAATTTTAAGGACCTAGCCCACGATTTTTCCTCTGACTTCTCCGAACCCTATCGAGACTTCTCCCCTGCGCGCATAGGCAGTCATGGAGACTACATCGCCATCTTCTAAAAACTTTCTAGTTGTACCAGATGGAAATACTATCGGCTTCTTCCCTGCCCAGGTTATCTCTAGTAAGGAACCGTAGGAATTTTCTTCTACGCCACTTATGGTCCCTGACGCCATCACATCACCTACCTTTACATTGCACCCATTGATGGTGTGATGCGCGAGCTGCTGCTGCATCGTCCAGTACATGTATTTAAAATTAGATCTACTGACAGTAAGCGCCTCTTCTGATTCTGGCTTAATGGCAACTTCAAGCGAAAGGTCATAATTTTTCCTAGATTCACTCTGTAGATATGGAAGAACTTCTGGGTCTTGATTAGGAGCCTTCACGGCAAATGGCTGCATCGCTTCCATAGTTACCACCCATGGTGAAATACTTGATGCGAAACTCTTACCTAAAAATGGCCCCAGCGGAACATACTCCCACTTCTGAATATCTCTGGCTGACCAGTCATTAAAAATCACCATTCCGAAAATATGTTCATCCGCATGGTCTATAGAAATCGGTCGTCCCAATTGATTACCTGCTCCCACTATAAAAGCCATTTCCAATTCGAAATCCAATCTCTTAGTCTGTCCATAAACTGGAGGTCCGTCCACAGGCTTGGTCTGGCCAGAAGGCCTCTTTATATCCGTTCCACTTACTACAATAGATGAAGATCTTCCATGATACCCTACAGGTAGATGTAACCAATTAGGCAAGAGGGCATTTTCCGGGTCTCGAAACATCATTCCGAGATTGGTAGCGTGTTCTTTACTAGAATAAAAATCGGTATAATCTCCTATGGATACTGGCAGATGCATTTTCACTTCTGACATGGAAATCAGGCAGTTGGAATTTCTTGCAAGTATGGATTCCGGATCACATAATTGAGACTGGATATCCTCTCTTATTCGCACTGTAATGGATTTGCCTAGAGCAATATAATCATTCATTGTATGCTGCAGCAATGTCTGTCCTAGATCATATGCTGAAATCCCACCGGCAATACGCAGCGCTTCCATATGGACAACCTGATCACCTATGGCCATACCCAGTCGTGGAGACAATTCCTCCGTAGAAAATATACCATACGGCAAGTTGTATATGGTGAAATGATGGTCCTCAGGGTACTGTACCCATGATTGTTTAGTTGAATCCATGTTTTTATAATTAATGCGGTTTTAACCATGATTGATAGTACTTGCCATCGTCAATAGCAAGTGCTTGTTCTGTTACTTTGAGCGGCCTGAAAGTATCTACCATGACAGCCAGTTCTTCTGTCTCTTTCTTACCTATGCTTCGCATGGTCTATAGAAATCGGTCGTCCCAATTGATTACCTGCTCCCACTATAAAAGCCATTTCCAATTCGAAATCCAATCTCTTAGTCTGTCCATAAACTGGAGGTCCGTCCACAGGCTTGGTCTGGCCAGAAGGCCTCTTTATATCCGTTCCACTTACTACAATAGATGAAGATCTTCCATGATACCCTACAGGTAGATGTAACCAATTAGGCAAGAGGGCATTTTCCGGGTCTCGAAACATCATTCCGAGATTGGTAGCGTGTTCTTTACTAGAATAAAAATCGGTATAATCTCCTATGGATACTGGCAGATGCATTTTCACTTCTGACATGGAAATCAGGCAGTTGGAATTTCTTGCAAGTATGGATTCCGGATCACATAATTGAGACTGGATATCCTCTCTTATTCGCACTGTAATGGATTTGCCTAGAGCAATATAATCATTCATTGTATGCTGCAGCAATGTCTGTCCTAGATCATATGCTGAAATCCCACCGGCAATACGCAGCGCTTCCATATGGACAACCTGATCACCTATGGCCATACCCAGTCGTGGAGACAATTCCTCCGTAGAAAATATACCATACGGCAAGTTGTATATGGTGAAATGATGGTCCTCAGGGTACTGTACCCATGATTGTTTAGTTGAATCCATGTTTTTATAATTAATGCGGTTTTAACCATGATTGATAGTACTTGCCATCGTCAATAGCAAGTGCTTGTTCTGTTACTTTGAGCGGCCTGAAAGTATCTACCATGACAGCCAGTTCTTCTGTCTCTTTCTTACCTATGCTTCGCTCGTAAGCACCTGGATGAGGTCCATGAGGGATACCACCAGGGTGCAAGGTTATATGCCCTCGATCCACGTCATTTCTACTCATAAAATCTCCATCAACATAATAAATCACTTCGTCCGAATCTATGTTGCTGTGATTATATGGAGCGGGTATGGCCTGCGGATGATAGTCATATAGCCGAGGACAGAATGAACATACAACGAATGCCGATGTCTCAAACATCTGATGGACAGGAGGTGGCTGATGTACCCTTCCAGTAATTGGTTCGAAATTATGAATGGATATTCCGTACGGGTAATTATAACCATCCCATCCTACTACATCGAATGGGTGACTCGCATACTCCAAGGCATGAATCGTATGTTCCTTCTTCACTTTGATCATAAAAGCCCCTTTCTCATCATGGGTCTCTAATTCTGTAGGCAATAAATAGTCTCTTTCGCAATAAGGAGCATGCTCTTGCAGCTGACCGAACCAGTTTCGATATTTCTTAGGTGTGTACAACGGATGGTAAGACTCTGTATAAAAGACCCTGTTGCTGTCTTCCTTAAATTCTATCTTATAAATCAAGCCCCTGGGAATCACTAAATAATCACCCGGAGAAAAATGAATATTTCCAAGCATCGTGGAGAGCACTCCTGAGCCCTCGTGAATAAACAACAATTCATCTGCATCGGCATTCTTATAAAAATAATCCATCTTATGTGAGGAAATCGAAGCGCAGCCGATTATACAATCACCATTAAACAACAATGGAACACGAGCAGAAATCCAATCCTGTTGTTGCTCTATATTATAACTGATAAGTTTTAGAGACTTAATATTCTTGTCTATAGCAGCTATCGGCTTCACATCTACGCTACCATGAACCTCAACTACTTGTGTAGGAGGATACACATGATACGATAGTGTACTCATTCCCTCGAATCCTATCGTACCGAAAAGTTGCTCATGATATAACTGATTGTTTTCTTGTCGAAACTGGGTGTGTCTTTTACTCGGGATCGATCCCATACGATGATAAATAGGCATAACTATAATTTTAATCAACAATCGTTGATTAAATATACAACGAGTATTTATTATTTTCATAAATTTAAGTATCCTATGAAAAAGAAAGTCCAGAACAGACAAGCTGCATATGAAAAAACAGCCCTACAGCTATTTCATACACTGGGTTACAAGGGGACTTCGATGCGGAAAATTGCAGAAAATGTGGGTTGCGATGTCGCCAACCTTTACAACTACTTTAATTCTAAAAACGACATCTTGAAAAATGCCTTGTTTTCTATTGATGTTAGATTTCAAGAAGGCATCAATGAAATCTCTGCTGCACCCATCACTTCTAAGAATAAACTCCGGCGCATCATAGAATTGTATACGCGACTGTCTAAAGAATATCCACTGCATACTTCCTTACTCAACAGAGAATGGAAACACCTGAATGAAGATGATAGAACAAGCTTCGAGAAAGCTAAGTCTGCTTATGAAAAAAAAGTTATTGCAATAATTAAAGAGGGCATGATTAAGAAGGAGTTTAAAGCCTATGATGTCCAGCTGACTGCCCATCTGATTTTCTCGATGCTGAGACAATTATTTGATAGCAAGTCTGTTATAGGAAGAAATGTCAACCGAGATGATTTAGAAAAATCAATCGCTTCATTTATCTTTTCGGGTCTAGCTAGTGATTTCTAGGACCATCCTGGAGAGGCTTTTCGCGTCTTGAAATAACTGGATGTTCACTTCTGATCGTTTTTCTATTACTTCAATAATTTCAAGAGATTTCTTGTTTTCTTCTACTACTCTTATATATATTCCTCTTACACGGTCAGGAAACTCATCGTATAAGCTTAGGTAATAAGTGAGGTCTTTTTCCGCAGAATCGCCTACAAGAAAGAACTGGGAAGAAGGCCAGAGTTCAGCAATTGTACGGATGGTATCCAATTTTTCCGGCACCCTATTTCTATCCAGAATCATCTGTCGACCTATATCTCTTAAGAAGATAGGGCCATCTGGAAAACCCAACAAATCTAGTATATAAGAATAGGTGGCATGTAGATTCCTAGGAGCATTAGAAACATACAGGATAGGCATACCCGAGTGATGAATACTTCCCATAGATTCAGCCATCTTACTCACACCTTCTCTCTGGGCAGGAGACTTAAACGCCGTATTATAATATTTTTTCAATCCATAGATACTGGTTACCTCAGTTTTCAATACCGTATCATCTATGTCTGAAATGAGAATATAGGGTTCCTTTCCTGTATAGTTACTTATGGAGAATACAGATTCTGTATCTCTACAATTAAGTTTAACTCTAAGACGGCTATAGTCTATCCCTGCAGCTAAAGGGAATATAGATATGGTAAAATAGCCTTCTCTATCTGTTACCACGCTTCCAGTATCTTCAGAATAAGACCACTGCACTTCTACATTACTTAACTCTGCGCTTGCCATGCTGAGGAAAAATCGCTTCAACGCTGAGAATAGGCCAGGTTTTTCTAGGTCTATCCTCTTGTCTACCAGTACCCTTCCGATGATGTACAATCTATCTCCTACCTTCAATCGGACATAGGGTTCAATCTTAATATTTTTATTCCTAGAAAAAAACCAAAACACAGAAATGATATTTAACCAATGATGGTGTCAATATACCATTATTAATGATTTTTAAAATGAAAGGAAGTTTCTAGATAATTATAATTCCCAGGTGATCCTGCTATCTATACCAGGAAAAACTAAAATGGCTTTATCTATACTATTTAATAAATCTCTGACCGGTGCAAGATCATACTGAACTTCTTTAGTAAAGAAAGCGAGGCAAGCTTGATTCTTATCGCTTCTGCCTTTAAAAAACATCTGTACGGGTAAGGACTCCGCAATACTGCCATCCGTAATTAGGTCAAATTCTGGCGTATCATCACATCCACTGAATCCTACCATAACCGTGAGACAATCTCCGTCGATCTGAGGATTGGTAAACACCAAGCCTTGATCGGTTAAATCATTATATTCATCAGCGTCTACAATGATACTTTCTCCACAGGGTTCTTGTTCTGGCATATTATCACTACACCCTACCATTATAAAAAGGAAGCATAATAAACTAAATTTATACATAACTCTTGTTTTCCTTAAAGACGGATTATTAGAGGACAAGGTTGGTAGAATTTTAAAAAATATACGCAACAATGATGAATGAAACGACCGTACATATAAGTCCCCACATAAATACGCTGTAACACCAGCGCAGGTAATTAAATTTCTTCCCCAGAGATTTTCCTAAAAAAAACAAGTCCCTCGTAATAGAGTTATCTAAGATCTCATTGGTTCCCACTACCCTCTTCATACCAGCTTCGTATTCCTCAAAGTTCATCGCATGGAAATTACCAAAGAAGAAAAGATTGGATTTTTTAGAATCAATATCTTGAATCGTAGTCTTACCCTTCATGTAAGCTGGTCGAGTAGACAATGTCGCTAATACCATAGATACTATAGCAGATAAGGCTAGAATCAGATTCGGTATAATGATATATTTATTTTCAGACACCATGCCGAACATGATAGGCAGGCCTACGGTTATTACAATCGCATTAAGGCTCAACATAATATTGGCCTTGTTGTCAGCTATTGCACTCAAGTCTATGTGATTCCGAAGGGAAGTTTTTAACTGTGTCTGGGCACTCTTACTACTTCCTATAGTCAATAAACTAGGGCTCTTTTTAGGCTTCTTTTTCTGATCTTCTATTTCCAATTTTTTAATGTTTTCTAGTTTGCCAGGGTTGTACAATGTTCTTCCGACTTCCGTCTTATAACGGTGATTTTTGAGGAAGGAAAGGTTTTCTTTCCTCCACTTTTTCTTAGAAACACTGTGCCCTAAAATAGCGCTTTTTTCTTGTTTAAGCTTATCTGCATGGATATTATAATCCTCAGACGCTAGACCACTTAAGTCCGCATCACTTATCATTGCTTCTAGAATCCCTGTACCATTCCACCCCATTTTAGTAGCTAGGATAATCTCTCCGATCTTTTTAATTTTACTTTCTGGGTATTCTGCTGATCTAAGGAAGCCTGAGGCAATGTCTACACTGACTTCCTCATGGTTGAGTGGGTTCTGCGCATATCCCGTATCATGGAATAGCGCAGCAAGCAACAATTGCTCCTTATCTCCTTCAGATATGCCTGCATCTGAAGCCAGTCTATCGGCTTGATGATATACTTGTAGCGTGTGATCTAAATTATGATAGCTATACGCCTCACTAAATTCACGAGCAATGAATTCTGTCACATAGGCCTTGGCTTTTCCTACCAGCTCGTGATTCTTTTCCATTATACTTGCACAGTTACCCTCAGCGCCTTCAACCCTTCGGCGCCTTGCATCTTTTCTAAACTTAAATCTTCCACCTCGTCTTCTATGAGTCCTTTTTTCTGCAGGTAGTCAATAATTTCAAGGTATTCTGCCTTATCAGATTCATTAAGATACACGATGGCAATTTTACCGCTGACGGTAAGTCTCTCTCCAGTACCTATAATTTTAGACTTATCTATTCTCTTCTTGAGAATCTCATATCGCACATTATAGGTTCCGTCAACATCAAACTTCTTCTCGTCCATTCTGAATCTGATCGCGATCGGTTGATTATAAACGAAAATAAGCGATGCTGTGGTAAGTGGAACCGGAAGCTTCGGTGATAAATTATGAACTTCTTTAACTACTCCGCACATATTGACCATCTGCCATATCTTGAAATTCTTAAGGTCAAAGTCCTTAAACCCGCCTCCTTCTAACAAGCTATCCCCGACATATAGATTATACTCTACACCGTCGGTTTTATACTTCTCAAAATAGTGCGGTAGCTGTGCTTGCATCTTATTGTCGGCTTCCTGTATATACCTTGAAACGTGATTGTTAAGTATACTTACACTATGCTCGTACGATTTTCGACTTTTATAGATTATACCTAGGTCTGCATCTAAGGCTTCTAGATAACTTCTATACTTATTCCTAGGAAGATCTTTGTGCCTTTCATATACTGACTTCAACAATGGATTAACTTCATCTAGGATTAAACGGACCACTTCTGTTTCGTCGCTTGATATAATCCGATCTTCAATCTCTGATCTTTTCAGCTTTATTTTTTCTAGATATGTATCTACCAAGTAAAGCTCCTTCAACTCAGACCACTCAGACATGATGTCAATCAAGTGACTCAGGTTGTCTAAGAGATCTGCTTGAATAGATTCATTGCGCTTAGCACTTGAGCCCACAATGTCTGATTGACCATACAGCGGGTGCAACTTCTCGAAAACGATAGATTTCAATTCTGTTACTTGATCCGATTGATTGTTTAGAAACTCTAAAGCCACCTCTTCAAATTTCCATTCCACACTAGGATGAATACTGGTGAAATTGTCCTTTACAACCCGAGATATTCGGTTCTGAATATCGTCTACAATTTTATCATACCCTTCATCTATCAGGTTGAGGAAGTCTTCTAGTCGATCAATCGAGAAACGATTAAGTCCTTTTTCATGAAAAGAAACAAGTTCAAGGATCGAGACAACTTTATTATTCTTGTCTAGTGTAGGGTGAAGGATAATGCCTTTGACCCCCTTTTCTATCAATAGTTTTTCTAGTTTGTCGGGGTCAGGTACCTGATTTAATTCTTCTCTAAATATCGTGGCCTTTCTACGAAAAACTTCTCCATAAACACCGGTAATATCTATTTCAGGTTCTGGATATTGCATCTTAAAATCATCGCTTGATATCTCCGCGATAGATACATTTTTAGAACTGAATAGATTTTTCTTGTCAAATGCTATTCCACCAGCTTGTACACAGGGCACACCGGAAATAGATCTAACGTAATCAGCAATGGATTCGAAAATCTTTTCTGGTTCTCTTAATACATCTCCATTGAGGAATTCCTTAGCCTCAGACAATACCTCCAAGCTGGTTATATCAATAAAATTAGCGAGCATAAATCCTTTTATCTTTATGCTCCCAACTGGAATCAGTCGCTGTAAGTAACTAGCATCGTCTAGATGATTTATAACCTCTTTTCTTTCTTTTTCCGATAAGACAGGAATTTCTCCGATTATTTCAACATCAATAAACTCGTTATTAGGTACCACCTGAAAATGCTTATGGATTTTCGTCTTCTTATTTCGAAGCACCATTACCTGAGTATTGTTGATAGGTATATTGAAGCCATGGACCTTATTTAGAATAATGGCATACATTATTTCTCCCATAAAATTTCTTGCATGAATCATGCTAGGATCCATACGGAATTCCCACTGATCTGAATCCTTCAGCAATTCCATATTAGGAGAAGAAACAATAATATTATTACTAAACGGTGGACACATACAAGCATATTCCTCACCTATAAACATAGTAGGGAACAATATGGTAGAAAGTGACTTGAATTCCATAGAAGTCTTAAATGACTCGATGTCAGAACTATACAAGCTTACTTGCCGCTGATATTCTTCTATTAATGGAAGAAAATTACTCTTCGTCATTTCACAAGCATGATTCATCGTACCCATTATCTTACGGACATAAGGCTGAAGGCTAAACTCAACCTCATAGGGCACTTGGAACATCATTGATTCAAAATCAAGACATTCTTGAAAAGGGATGTATTCCCTTGACAGCATATCTTGAATCTTTTTATCTAACGCTTCGTCTAGAATCATATCTTAAAATTTATAAGAAAGAAACCAATTCTTCCTCAAGGTCAACTAAAATAAGAACAAAACCAATACCAGTTTCAACAATTTCAGCTTCTTTCTTCTATAAAAACCCAACGCCGTCGCAATGTTCACACGTATCAGTGTATTAAGTTTTCTATAGGACAATACTCAATCATCGATAAAACAGTCGTAAATAGACGTATAATAATGACAGCTTAAGCTGGTCTCCTTCTCCACAACACCCCTATTATCAACAGTACCAATATACCTGCTGTATAGTAGAGATAATTAG
>CAZFJO010000031.1:0-20443 GCA_964518915.1 uncultured Saprospiraceae bacterium | reverse complement strand
GCAGTAATATTAGCTGCAATTGCAAGAATAAATAAAGGAAATGTAAAAAACGTAATCGTTTCAATCAGCGGGACCGGCAGAAAATCGACGTCTATTTTGAATTCACCCCCGAACAACCATGAGAAAATACCACATAAGCAAGCCGATATTCCTACAATGAGGATTCTTTCCGGTCTCTGCATTATACCTACACTACAATTGACACCTAGGCCTTCTGCTCTTGCGCGCGTATAACTGACCATGACACTGCCTATCATTGCTAAAAAAGCGAACAATGAACTAAGGAGGTAATCGTAACTGATCAAGTAGTAACAGATCCCTAAGAACATGATCATCTCGCTGTACCTGTCCAGCACAGAATCGAATAAGGCTCCATAAGGATTAGCCATATTGCTTAATCTTGCTAATCTACCATCCACCATATCCATGAGGCCAGCAATCAATATCGTTAATCCAGCCCAGGCTACGTAGGTATGGTTGTTCCTTTCTCCATATTCAGCACCGAGTACCAGAATCGCAGTAGCTAGAAAGTTAAGTACTAGACCCAGACAAGTAATCATATTGGGCGTAATCCCAGCCTTGATCATGCCATTTATAAGTGGGTTCAGAACATTATATGCGAACGACTGACCAGATTTTTTCCAAGTTGAAGACATAAATTTAGACTTGAGGTTTCCGTTTTATTGTATAACAATGAACAACTTAATCATATATTCTATTATCAAAATAAGAATATCTATGATGATAAGATACCTGAATAAAGTCATTATCCTTGTGCAAATTTCCATAAAAAAAGGGAGAATTGAGTAATAAGTTGAAGATTGCAATGGTCGGTTACCTGAATACGATGCCTTTTAGGTGGGCATTGGAGGATCAAGTACTCCCTTTTCAACCTGAAATTACCTATGCCATCCCGTCTATATGTTCGGACTTGATGAAAGCGGGTGAGGTGTCCTTGTCCTTGATGCCATTTGGTAGTACAATAGGTCTTGATTATCAGACTGTTACGGATACTTGCATCGCATGCGATGGCGCGGTCAGAACGGTGTGTATTTTTTCTCAGAAGCGCATAGAAGACGTCCATACCATCTACTTAGATACGCATAGTAGGACCTCTAACCTCCTAGTGCAGATCATTCTCCATGATTATTTTAATAGGAAAGATGTCAGATTTAAATTCTACCAAAAGGACTATTTATTAGAAGAAGGAGAAGCCAGATTGATGATTGGGGACAAGGTTTTTGGGAATGAAGGGCATTATGCCTATAGCTATGACTTAGGAACATTATGGAAGAAGATGACTGGATTGCCTTTTGTTTTCGCAGTGTGGTGTATGTCGCCTCATGCTCCTGTCGATGAGGCATATCTAGCAGCCCTGGATAAAGCCATAAAAGATGAACTGACTTTTCTGGAGAAAAATCTTTCATTTAAAATGGCAGAGCACAACCTTCCCGTAGACCTTGAACTATATTACCGCAGGCATATATCGTATGAGCTCGGAAAAGACAAGCGGATGGCTATGCAATTGTTCGAAGAGAAGATTAGGTCTGCAGACTACTTAGTTTAGTTTAGGTATCTTTTTACTTTTTCGATCAGCGCAGATGCAGGTACTTTTTTTTCTAAATTGACTTGGATGACAGAGATTAAATCTCTAAGCATCGATTCTCGGAACCCAAGCTTGAATCCCACTTTATAGATTGTGTTGATTTCTTCTTCAGAAAGTTTCTGGTCTATCTTCATAAGGAAGAGAAGGTAATAAAGTAGACTTAACCTTTCAACTTCTGATTTAGGGTAATTAGCGGAAATAGATTCCCTGTTTTTGATGATTTCCACAATCTGATTTTCTTCTAATCCTACGTTTAAACCCACACTGAGGATGTACTGGATTTCGCGCTCGTCGACGATGCTGTCTGATTCAGATAACATGATTAGCGTAAGGATTAAATCCCTTGCCTTGTTAAACCTTTCTTCTTCTGATGCGTTCTCCATTCCTGCATAATTTATATATTGGACAAAATTAGTAATAAGCTTTGACATATGAGGAGATCTAAAATTGCGGGAATCGGACATTATGTGCCGGAAAACGTGTATACCAACGATGATTTATCCAAAATGATGGATACTTCAGATGAGTGGATTCAGGAAAGGACAGGAATTCAGCAGAGAAGATTTGCTACTAAGCATAAGGAGACAACATCTACAATGGGTGCTGCTGCGGCTAGGATAGCAATAGAGCGGGCAGGTCTACAGCCAGAAGATATAGATTTCATTGTATTCGCGACGTTAAGTCCAGACTACTATTTTCCGGGATCTGGCGTTTTGTTGCAGAGAGAATTAGGAATAACTAAGACCGAAATAGGAGCGCTAGATATAAGGACGCAGTGTACAGGTTTCGTATATGGAATTTCTGTCGCTGACCAGTTCGTACGTAGCGGTATGTATAAGAATGTTCTTCTTGTCGGAGCGGAGATGCATAGTATGGGACTTGATTTCACCACAAGAGGAAGAGGTGTTTCTGTTATATTTGGTGATGGGGCAGGAGCTGTTGTTTTACAACCTACAGAAGAGGAGGACAAAGGTATATTAACAACCCATCTTCATTCCGATGGAACTCATGCTGAGGAGCTGGCGCTTATAAATCCCGGTTCCCATGGTGGATTACATCTCGGCAAAGAACAGTTCGGTTATCCGGAAGATAGTGACTTAGGAGAGGTTTTCGTTACACAGACCATGCTTGACGATGGATTATTGTATCCTAATATGAATGGTCAGTTGGTGTTTAAGAATGCAGTTGTAAAGTTCCCTCAGGTTATACAAGAAGCTCTAGATGCTACCGGATATAAAACAAGTGATATTGATATGTTTATCCCACATCAAGCGAATTTAAGGATCAGTAAGTTCGTGCAGAAGAGACTAGGGCTAGAAGATCATCAAGTTTATAATAATATCCAGAAGTATGGGAATACTACTGCCGCATCTATTCCTATAGCATTGTGCGAGGCATGGGAGAAAGGCCTGGTCAAGGAAGGAGATTTAGTCTGCTTAGCAGCATTTGGCAGTGGGTTTACCTGGGGAAGTGCGTTGCTTAGGTGGTGATAAAACACAATACATGGAGTATAATAAAGTAGATATTTTAGCCATCGGTGTTCACCCTGATGATATAGAACTTAGTTGCAGTGGAACAATATTGAAACATATAGATATGGGCTATAGTGTGGCGTTTTGTGACCTGACAATGGGAGAATTAGGGACCAGAGGAAGTGGTCCTTTGCGTCTGAAAGAAGCTGAGAAATCAAGGGAACTCATGGGTGCTGTCGAAAGAGTGAACCTCGGGATGAGGGATGGATTTTTTCGAAATACCGAAGAAAATTTGCGTAAGCTAATAGCCGAAATAAGATATTTTAAACCTGAAATTGTGCTGGCTAATAGTCATGCTGATAGGCATCCAGATCACGGTCGTGCGGCTAAGCTTATACAAGACGCTTGTTTTTATGCAGGCCTGGTTAAAATCGAAACAGAAAGACAAGGAGTATCTCAAGAAAAATGGAGGCCGTCGGCTGTATACCATTACATACAAGATCGGAATGTAGACTATGACTTCCTAGTAGATATATCTGATTACATAGATAAGAAGCAAGAATCAATCTTGTGCTTTTCATCGCAGTTTTTCTCTGGGGATGAAGAAGGAGAACAGACACCCATATCTTCTAAGCGGTTTCTTGATTTTATCAGGGCTAAAAACGCCGCGTGGGCTAGAGATATCAATGTAGACTATGCGGAAGCTTTCAAGACTAATCGAGATATAGGAATTGTAGATATCATGAAATTACAATAGTCGGTCATTTACTATTTGGTTCTTATAGCCTACCTATGTTAAAGGGATCTTGAGAAGATTCAGTTTAATTTTCCATATGCAGATTTCACATACCTTGCTGGTTCACCCAGGAGCAGGACTATAGTGGTAACCATCTTCCTGTCTCGCGCCAACACATCAATATCAGGGGTTCAATCTTGTCTTGTACATAGACTCCTGCTTCTCCATAACCTAGATCATCTGTCAGGTTAAAAATCACAATGGGCTTGTTGTTCTCAGGTCGAAATGAACAAGATTTAAGCAAGCGAGCATAGATAAAGTAACAGCGATATGGATTCTTGGCATCATGTTTGTCTTATAGTACTTGAACTCAATCAATTAGTTCCCGTGAACTGGTGTCTGGCTTTTAGTCGGGCACCTTTTTTATTTTAACCTTGGCTGATATTTTCTCAAGTAGCCAGGTTTTAGAGGCGAGCCCTTTCGTCGAGGTAACCTTATCTTTCAACTTCATTAGCTTCTGCGTTTCGTTAGCTTCTATTCTAGATAGTTGATTTAAGTATGCTAGGTAATTGGTGTAATTTTTCTTTCTCGTAGCTGGAATAGACTTTTCTCGACTTAGAAATACCTTCAATGAATTGCTTGCATTCAAGTATGCGTCGTATTCATCTAATTCGTAATAAGCGGCGATAAGCAGCAATTTAGAATTGAGGTTATACCATATATCTGAGTAATCCACTAGCATAAGCTCACTGATCACAGATCGGTATTCATTCCTATAGAAGGACAACCGCGCTAGATTGAAGTACATGGAATTATTTCGTTCTTCTTCTGGAAGGAGTTTTATGTATTTAGGGATGAAGTCCTCCACCCATTGATACTTGCCTAGCCTCAGAGCTATGGCTGTTATGTTCCGGATTGTAGTCGGCGTTATTTTATTGTCTGAGATATAACCTGGAATTACAAGAGCTTTAGAGTATAGGTTGAAACTCTCTTCTACGAATTGTAGGTTTCCTTGGTTCATTTTAGTGATGGAGTACCCGATAACGCCATCTAGGATTTCTTTTACTTCCTTATCGGTAAATAGGTCTATGTACGACCAGAGGACATTCTTTAATTGAAAGTAGTTGTCATTGTTTTCTGGCTCAGTATACAATTTAATCAACTGGGTGTAAATCCTGATAGCCGGTACTTTATCAAGTTTCTTTCTCTTTATTAATCTAAAATAGGGGTATAGTTCTTCTTCTGTGACGTCGATATTGGTTTTGTATTTCTTACTTATTTCTGCTACGAATATTTTTAATAGCTCAATGGCAAAAAAAGCGTGGAGATCGGGTGTCTCCATATTCTGCTTACCTGGCAGCACCTTCTGTCTTTCTTTTTCTGAGGGATATACCTTGTTGCGATATGCATATAAGGCAGATTCAGCAAGGTGATTGATTAAGTAGAATTCTGCTGACCGAGTATAAGATCGATCTTTATAGTTGTTTAGTTGCTTTGCTGCTGTAGCGAAAAGCGATTTAATTCCGCGTCTACCTAGTGCTTGGGTTTCTAGGAGAATCTGACTATATGGATCTTTTTCTAATTCTTGAACTCCTAAGAACTTCTGTACCAGTTTAAGAAGATCTGAGTACAGTTTTCTATACTTCGTAGAGGCGAATGCATCAGATGGGTATATTCTGTTCCAGATAACTTCATCAGCCGGTAGTGTTTCATCTTTATCGATAGATTCCCGCAATAAAGTGTATAGCTGAATAAGTGCTTGGTTGACGTTGAAATATGGAGAATGAATAAACTTATTTAACGCATTGAGTTCGTATGCATTAAATTGCTTAAGTACCTTGATTACTTTTCTTTCCTTCATGTCCTGATCTTCTCTTACATTTTCTAGGTTGAAAACTAAGATACAATATAGTTTTTCTGTCCGTATGAATAGCGTTTATATTTTCTTAGAAAAGACGCTAAATCAATCTAAATTTTATGGCCTTTTAGATGGATCTAAGAGGAATTAGGTTTCATTTGTATGTGTTATTTATGTAATATGTAAATCACCTATTATAATGCACTTATAATCCATATTGAGTTGAAATTTATATTGATATAAATTCCTGTCGCTCAGTTAACTTATCTATAACACATTTTTATATAAAATATATATAGATGTATTATTAATTGCCCTTTAAATTTCGTTATTTTGTGGCAACCAATAATCTCAGTTTGAGACCTGCAATCAGAAAGACCTGGATAAGAGTCGTTTTAGGCTCTGTGTTAGCGCTGCTATACGTAGGTCTATGTGCGCAAGAGAATCCCCCATTTCAGACTTTTCAAGTAAAATCAGGCCAGCCGTTTTCTTTTCCTATTTCATCTACGACACAACCTAGGATAGTAGATGCTCCTAGTATTAACTGGGGATCATTACAACCAGATAGTATCGGTCCTGAAGCGTTCATTGCAACCTATGTTCCGCCAGCCGGATATATGGGAGACATCACACTTACTGTTTCATACACTGGTGTGAATTTATTTCCTGTATACACCTACACCAAGACATCAGAGATCACCTTTCAAGTGAATTCTTCTATAATTGATGTGCAAGATGATTTCTACACACTTATCGGGACAGGGCCGGTTTCGATTTTTCCACTAGAAAATGACGGCACTACAGATGGTGCCCTTATAATCGACAAGATTGCACAGACTGCTTATGGAGAAGCAACGATTGCCGATGGCAATCATGTGATATATGAGCCCAGTGATGAATTCAATGGTAGAGACTTTATAAGGTATGTAACGAAAGACGAAGCTGGTAACAGAAAAGCAGGCTCTATTTATATTTTATCGACAGATCCATTCGCGGTGACTTCAGATACCATAGACATGGTTGTAAGTTCAGTGACCCCTGCATACGTGTTTATGCCGTTGCCTGGATTGTCCCTTGTTTCTCAGTCTAGGTCGATAGGAGATATTGCTTCCATGCACGATATGGCATACATGTATACGCCTAATGGTAATGGATACGGAAGTGATCAATTGATTTTCGAATCGGAAGATGGATATAGTAGAACGATTAATATCACGGTTATTGATAACGGTGACGACGATGATATTGTAAGAGATGATGAAGTATATACGGCTATAGACAGTAGGGTAGAGTTTAACGTGCTAGACAATGATCTTGCCTTATACTCTAGCATAATATACTTCTCTCCAGAATTAGAAGATTTAGGAGGAGGAAATTTCTCGTACACACCAGAACCTGGTTTTAGAGGATTTAAGAACTTTACTTATCGATTGTCGGATGGATCTAAAATACTATCCGGTAATATCCTGATAAAGATAGATGATTTCCAACCTGATAACTTTATTTACTATCAGTTTGATATAGATAAAAATGGAGCATTAGTACTAGATTACGATGTTCCTATTGAAGACTATGGTTTTTCAATTGCTTCGCCAGCGAAACATGGACATGTAGAATCTTTCTCAACAGAGAATGTACAAGTCGATTGTAATACGGCTCAAGGCAAAGCACTCATAATATATACACCAGAAAATGGATTTTCTGGAACCGATGAATTTTCAATCGAATATTGTACCGATGCTGGAAATTGTAATGTGGTAAAAATATCGGTTTCTGTAAGCGCCATAGAATCAGATGATTGCCTATGTGTCGAATCTTGTGTATGGCCAGGAGATTCTAACAATGACGGAATAGTAAGTGTATCGGATATTCTGCCTATCGGCTTTCATATGGGAGCAACGGGGCCAGAGCGTTCTATAGAATCTACGGAATGGGCTCCACAGCAAGCAACAGACTGGAATATTGTTCAAGAAACTGGAGTAGACCTAAAGTACCTAGATGCAGATGGGGATGGATATATTACAGTAGAAGATTCTACCATACTCACACAGAACCTCGGAAGGTATAGTAACCTTCTGCCATCAACTATAAATCAATCTGTACGATCTCCTATATATCTTGTACCTAGAACCACAGAAGTTTCTGCAGGTGATGCTTTGGTTCTCGATATTATGGTAGGGACAGAAGAATTTCCAGTCCTAGATATGCATGGACTTAGTTTCAATATGAGGATTAATGAAGCCTTTATTGACTCTTCTTCATTGCAATGCCATTTCTATGAAGATAGTTGGTTGATAGATCGATTCGGGATGATGGATATGGTAGTCCAGCCTTCCGTAGGAGATATAAGAACAGCTCTGACTAAGACCACGGGAATTTCAGTTTCTGGAAGCGGTATCATAGGTACAACCATATTTATCGTGGAAGAAGAAGTGGATGGGTTTAGACTTACAGACAATAAACTTGACTTCGAAATATATCTAGAGAATATCCTAGCGATGGACTCTGAAGGAAATTCCTACACACTTCCGACAGAACCTCTGAGCATTACGCTTAACCTCAATAAGGATGAAGAAGAAGAGCCAGTAGAAGAGTTAGAAAAGGACCTTGTCGTTTTTCCTAACCCATCCTCTGATCTAGTACAAGTTTATCTTAATAACGGTAGGAATATTCAATCCATAAGAATTTCTGATGCGCTTGGTAGAATCTTTTATTCTAAGCAGAATATAGAAGTAAGTAACCAGACCATTGATGTGTCTTCACTTCCTGTAGGATTATACCTTCTCGAAATAGGAGATGGTAATGAATTAACCACTCAGCAGATTAAGGTCGCACGATAATTTCCTAGCAATCTATTCTCTCTATGCATACTGATGGATGATTTCCATAACCTGTGATTTATATCCTAGACCGAAAAGATTTAGGTGTACCATAAGCGGATACAACTGGAATATAGAAGTCCTGGATCGCCACAATGGGTCTATACCGCTTATTTCTTCGTAATTATTATATACATCGTCATGAAAGCCTTTAAACAATTTCATCATAGCTAGATCCATTTCTCTATGGCCATAATACAAGGCTGGATCGCAGAGGTAGTAGACTCCATTCCGTGCTTGAAAATAATTACCAGACCACAGATCTCCGTGGACAAGATGCGGACCATCGTCGGGTAGGATCTCTGATACATTTCTAAGGAATCCTTCATATAACTGCACCTCTTCACCTGTAAGATATCCATTGTCTCTAGCCATTATAACTTGGGGAGACCACCTTTCTTGGTCCATAAAATCTTTTAGACTTTCCGTTTTATTATTGCGCTGGGGCAATAGGCCTATGTAATTATTTTTTTCCCAACCATAATACGCCGAACTGAAATTATGAAGCTTGTCAATAAGAACAGCCAGCGAAAGATGGGAGGAAAAGTAGTCCGCAGTTTCAATGTATTCTATGAATAAGAATGTCCTCCCATCTATAGATTTAATATCTAGAACCTCAGGTACGTGACCTGGGATTTTTTCCTGAAGAAATGAAAGCTGACTGTATTCTGAATCTAATAAATAGGATGCGTTATCGTTGCGGTTGGTCTTGAGGAAAACAGAACCATCCTTTAACAATACACGGTACGAAAGATGGGTGTCGCCTCCTGCAACAGGATCTATTTTTATTACCTCTTCTCCGATTAAATCAGAGAGTAGAGACAACATTATAATCTGCTATTATTCACGATTGCAAGCAATTCATCTCTATAGTTCTTGCCGATAGGTATGTGCTTAGGCTGCCCCTTTTCTATAATCTCAACCATATTACCGACAATGGCTCTGATCTTGTTGATGTTTACGATATATGACCTGTGTATACGCTTAAAAATATCGGAAGGAAGTTTGGCTTCAAGAGACTTCATAGTCTGAAGGGTAATGATTCTAGACTGATCTTGCCTGATGATGACATAGTCCTTTAAACCTTCTATATAATTGATATCTGCATAATTACACTTGATTAATTTTTTATCTGCCTTCACGAAGAAAAAGCTCTTATCTTCTTCACCTTCAGAACTGGAAGAACTATCTGATTTTCTAGCATCTAGCTTTTCTTGTGCCTTATTGACCGCCTTCATAAACCGCTCTAGCGAGATAGGCTTAAGTAAATAATCCAGTGCATCCAATTCGAAGCCCTGTACGGCGTAATCAGGATATGCAGTGGTAAAAATAACGATAGGAGGATTAGATAGAGATTTTAAAAATTCTATACCTGTCAACTGTGGCATCTGAATGTCTAAAAACATAACATCTATTTCCCCAGACTTAAGTGCTTCATTTGCCTCAAAGGCATTCTCGCACTTACTTACCAACTGGATGTTAGGCATCTTCTCTATATATGTCTCAAGGACATCCAACGCCAAGGGCTCATCATCAACGATTATCGCTTTTATCATAATATCTATAGTTTTAGGTGGATCAAATATCTAAATCGAGTTTCAAATTAATATGGTAAGTGTTGGGGTTGTTTTTTATCGTCAGTTCATACTTCTTAGGGTATAATAATTCTAGTCTTCGCTTCACATTAACAAGACCTATACCTCCACTCTTCTTTCCAGAAGATGATGGAAGTGCTGGTGCTTTACTGTTTTCTATATCTACTTCTACTTGGAGGTCTTTTACATGTAGCTTCATGTCTACATATCCTTCTTTTAATTGGTTGTTGACTCCATGTTTAAAGCTGTTTTCTAGGAAAGGGATGAACATCAGTGGTGCTATCTTCTGCTGGTGTATCTCTCCTACAAACTCGAAATCAACCTTAAACTTGTTTCCCTGTCTTAGCTTTTCGAGTTCAAGGTAATTCTTTACATAATTTACTTCTTTCTGGAGAGATACTTGTCTTTCATTACACTCATAAAGCATGTATCTCATCATCTCTGATAATTTCAATACGATTTCGGGGGCTAGGTCAGATTTTTTGAGCGTAAGCGCGTATAAGTTGTTAAGCGTATTAAATAAGAAATGAGGGTTGATCTGGCTTTTTAAGAATTTCAACTCAGATTGCAAGGTCTTATTCTGCAACTCATTTTTCTCTCGTTGGTCCTTGAGCCACTCGCTCATGACATAATATACAGTAGATCCGACGCCCATGAAAAAGAAGGTAAGGAAGAAGAAAACCTGATTTTGAAGGATGAAATCCTGTCTATGAGGGAAGTTATAGCTCACTAGAAACAAGGATAGGGACTTAAAAGGCGTAAGCACGGCGGATACAGCCGCAAGAGAAAGTAAATGAAGGCTTAAGCTTTTTTTCTGCAGATACCTCGGAACGAGGACTAAGAAATTGATATATACGATCGCTGCTAGGAATAAGACACTTATCAGCTCGCTTATGATAATATACAACATACCATCCTCCTTGCTGTCAAGAGCAATAAGAATGAAGAATAATATGCTCCAGAACAACACATGATGAAATATGTCATTCTTGAACATGTCATTCAACCTGTTAGAAACTTTATTTCTTGTACGATTGATCACTGTTTCGTAACGCAGCTTATGTCCATTAATGTAAGGCAAATATGTAAATTATCTTTATGCTTTAGGTAAAATGCTTGTGTTCTTATAACAATTAACATCTACGTGCTTATATCAACAACCGAAGGGTACAGTTGATTCCATAGATGACCGCTTCATGGAGTTATCTAGGGAGATCATAGACCAATGGATTGTTAATAGCGATGAAAAGGATTAAGCCTGATATTCTATGATGGCATTATAAGACTTAAATAGTGTGAGACTTGGTATGAAAATTTCCTCTTCTAGAATATAAAATCATTACTTTTGCGTCGCGAAAGAAAACGAATAGTTAAAGATTATGGGTAAGGTATACCTGACAAGGATAGAAAAATTTAATTCTGCACATAAATTATGGGTAGAATCATGGAGTGAGGAGAAGAACTATGAAGTATTCGGTAAGTGCGCTAATCCTAACTGGCATGGTCACAACTACACTCTAGAGGTTACCGTGTCTGGAATTCCAGATGAGATTACTGGATTTATAGTAGATGCTAAAGAACTATCTAGTATTATTAAAGAATATATAATAGAACCGCTAGATCACCGGAACCTTAATCTTGATGTTGCGTTTATAAAAGGGTTGATGCCTACAACAGAGAACCTAGTTATGGCTATCTGGAATCAACTTTTTTCTAAGATGCCAGAAGGATGCGAGTTATATCGCATAAAACTGCATGAAACAGATAAGATTTATGCAGAGTATCTAGGTTAGGGGTTTAGGCATTCTCTTGTTTCTATTTAATCAACAAAAGCGGACTTTACCATGGCTTATCATAATCACGAGAAATACGACGAAAAGACTACTCATAAAATCATGCACACGTATGAAGAGATTCTTGACGAAATAGGCGAGGATAAAGAGAGAGAAGGACTTATAAAAACCCCTGAAAGAGCAGCTAAAGCCATCCAATACTTAACCAAAGGCTACAACGAGGATGCCCATGAAATACTGAAATCAGCCCTCTTCGAAGAGGATTATAATGAGATGGTTATCGTAAAGGATATAGAACTTTATTCTCTATGTGAACATCACATGCTTCCTTTCTTCGGAAAAGCACACGTTGCCTATATTCCTAATGGCTATATCGTAGGGCTCAGTAAGATTCCTAGAATTATAGATGTTTTTGCAAGAAGGCTACAGGTTCAAGAAAGACTCACACAAGATGTTCTTGAAGCCATAGATACCACACTTAAGCCACATGGGGTTGCCGTAGTAATAGAAGCTGCACACATGTGTATGATGATGAGAGGGGTACAGAAACAGAATTCAGTAACCACGACATCTGCTTTTACTGGAGAATTTAAAAACGTAGAATCAAGATCAGAGTTTTTAAACCTGATCGGATCTAACTTAAGGTAATGAATATGACTGCATATATATTCGCAGGGCAAGGATCTCAGTTCCCTGGAATGGGAAAAGAATTGTATGATTCTTCTTCTAAAATTAAAGAACTCTACACTGAAGCTGAGGAAATACTTGGTTTTAAGATAAGTGAGGTTATGCACCATGGCACAGCTGAGGACTTGAAGAAAACCTCGGTTACCCAGCCAGCTGTATTTATCCATGCTTATGCACAAGTAGTCCAGGCAGGCGACGATTTTAATCCATCGGCTGTTGCTGGACACTCTCTGGGAGAATTTACCGCTTTAACCGCTGCAGGGGTACTTCGTTTTGCTGATGGAATCAGATTGGTTAAGACAAGAGCTGATGCGATGCAGAAGGCGTGTGATGATCAACCAGGGACAATGGCGGCAATCTTAGGTCTAGAAGATCAGATTGTTGAAGAAGTATGCAATGAGGTGTCTGGTACAGTCGTGGCTGCTAATTACAATTGCCCAGGCCAGCTTGTGATATCTGGAGAAATTTCGGCCATTGAGAAAGCAGCAGAGGTACTTAAGGAAAAAGGCGCGCGCAGGGCACTTATATTACCAGTAGGTGGAGCTTTTCATTCCCCGTTGATGGCCAGCGCTAGAAAAACACTGGAAGAAGCAATCAACAATACGGCTTTTAATGCACCTATATGTTCTGTCTATCAGAACGTAGATGCGCAACCGCATAGAGACCATGGGGCGATTAAACAGAATTTAATTGATCAATTAACGGGTTCTGTCAGATGGACGCAGACAATACAGAATATGATTGCAGAAGGAATCGTTGATTTCAAGGAAGTAGGTGGCACAGGAAAAGTGTTAAGTGGTATGGTAAGAAAGATAGATCGAAGTGTGACCATTTCCCCGATTAACTAATAGAATATATATGAGTATTAAACCGGGTAGTCTATTGATTGCACAACCTTTCATGTTGGATCCTAATTTTAAAAGGGCCGTATTGTGCATATGTGAGCATGAGGAAGAAGAAGGAACTGTAGGATTCGTGTTGAACAAGAAAATAAAAGGAAAAATCACGGATATAGTAGAAGACTTTCCTGAATTTGATGCTGCCGTATTTCTAGGAGGCCCAGTCGGAACAGATTCCTTGCACTATATGCACAATGTAGGAGACCTACTTGAAGGCAGTCAGAAAATAATGCCAGGACTATTCTGGGGAGGAGACTTTGAAAAACTGAAATTTCTAATCAAGCAAGAGCTGATACACACATCCAATATAAGATTCTTTATAGGGTACTCAGGATGGTCTTCTGGCCAATTATCCACCGAACTTGAATCTGGATCTTGGATACGGTCTAAGATGCACCCTAATTATGCTTTTAAAACCAAGCACTTTAACCTCTGGAATGAGGCATTAAACAATAAAGGGAGAAACTTTAAAGTCATAGCGCAGATGCCTGACTCTACCCAACTTAATTAAGGAAACCATCATGATTAATATTAGCAACATAGGTGTAAAGTATGGGGATCGTACGCTTCTCAATAATGTGTCTCTCTCATTTAAACTGGGGCACAGAGTAGGTCTTATCGGAAGGAATGGTGCAGGAAAGTCTACGCTACTAAAGATTATCGGTGGTCAGCTGATCGCAGATTCAGGATCTATTCAGATTCCTAAGGGATATGAACTCGGCTACTTGAAACAAGAAATTGATTTCACATCTGACAAGAGTATTTTAGAAGAGACCCTTTCCTGTTTCGCAGAAGTAGTTAGTATTCATAAGGAACTTGAATCACTCAATGTCGACCTGACGGAAAGAACAGATTATGAATCGGATTCATATACGCAATTGCTTGAAAAAGTTTCAGAATTAACAGAGAGGCTTTCTATCCTTGATTCAGGAGATATGGAAGGCTCTTGTGTCAAGGTTCTGAAAGGTCTGGGCTTTAAAGAAGCTCAATTGCAACAGTCGATATTGACACTGAGTGGTGGATGGAAGATGCGGGTAGAACTTGCTAAGTTGCTTCTGCAGCAACCACAACTGTTGCTGCTAGATGAACCTACTAACCATCTAGATATAGAATCCATAATCTGGCTAGAAACTTACTTGTCTTCTTATCCGGGAACGGTCTTGCTTATATCTCACGATACTCGATTTCTTAATAATGTATGCAACCGCATCATTGAAATTGAATTAGGAAGGACTTTAGATATCATGGGTAATTATGAAAAGTTCAAAACAGAAAAAGTAAGTCAGAGAGAAATAACCCAGAACGCATTCTTGAATCAGCAGAAAGTGATCGCCCAGAAAGAACGAACGATCACCCGGTTTATGGCTAAGGCATCCAAAACCAAGATGGCTCAATCGATGAAGAACCAGCTTGATAAAATGGAACGTATTGAAGTCGTAGGTGAGGACAATAGTGAAATGAAACTCAAGTTCAATCAAGTCCCTAGGTCTTCTAGAGTGATCGCTAAGCTAGAAGGGATCGATAAGGCATACGATGATAATAAAGTGCTTCAGGATTTATCTATCATATTAGAAAGAGGAGAAAAGATTGCATTTGTCGGTCAGAACGGACAGGGTAAGACGACACTTGCAAGGATCATTGCAGGCGACCTAGAAGTTTCCGACGGCGATATTGAAAGAGGGGAAAACATCTATCAGATGTATTATGCCCAGAACCAGACAGATATCCTTGACCGGAAGAAAACGGTTTTAGAAGTAGCAGAAGAAAATTGCCCTCCAGACTTAAGAAGTAGGGTACGTAAGATATTAGGTTCGTTCTTGTTTTCTGGAGAAGACGTAGAAAAGAAAATAAGTGTATTGTCTGGCGGCGAAAAAGCCCGTCTAGCTCTCGCATGTATGATTATGCATCCTACGAATCTTATCATCCTCGATGAGCCTACGAACCACCTTGACATCCAGGCCAAAGAAATTCTAAAAAACGCCCTTATTGAATACGAAGGGGCACTTATCGTAGTTTCTCACGATAGGTCTTTCCTATCTGGTTTAACCGATAAAACATACGAGTTTAAGAATAAAAAAATAGGTCAATTCCTCGGTGATGTCGACTATTTCTTAGAGAAAAGAAAACTAGAAGATCTACGGGAAGCTGCTGTGACTAAGCAGCCCCTCGAAAAGAAGGGGGCTAAGCAAGAGCATCAGGACAATGCCGACCAGAAGAAGTGGGAAAAGAAACTTAAATATTGCGAGCGAGACATAGAAAAAATAGAAGATAAAATAGCTAAGGTTGAAGAAGGGATGGCTCAGGTTACTGATTTTAATTCAGATAGATATGTTGAATTATCGAAACAGTACACAGAATTGAAAGATGATTTAGCTAAAAAAATGTTAGAGTGGGAAGGAATTGCAGAAAAATTGATGTAATCTGAGTTAATGTTATTGTAAGATAGGGTTGCCGACAGATTGAATCTAACCTATATTTTAACTTCACGTCCATATGATGAACACCCCTATCCATATAGGGATCCATCTTATAACTTTAAAAAATGATAAAAAGCTATTAAAAATGAAAAGATTACTTTACCTATTTATGTTTATGTTCTGCGCTTACATGGCAGAAGCACAAGAATCTAAGTGGCCTAAGCTTGATGCTAGTGTCATGGATGCTGCTACTTATCCATCTAATGCGGCATGGAGAAATTATATGTCAGGAGAAGAAAGAAACCTGGCTCCGAAAATGAAAATTGTTTATTCTCGACCACTTAAGAAAGGTAGAGAAGTATTCGGAGGATTGGTGCCTTATGGTGCAGAATGGAGACTCGGAGCTAATGAAGCTACAACCATTACTTTCTATCAGAATGTAGGTATAGGAGAAGCGGTAGTGCCTAGAGGTAATTACTCTGTTTTCGCAACGGTTAACGAAGACAACTGGGTAGTAAGTTTTAGTTCTGAAACGTATATCTGGGGTAACGCTAACAGAGATGAATCTGCTACTGTTGCTACCATCCAAGTTCCAGTTAAGAAAACAGAAGGGTCACAAGAAGCATTGTCTATGGCTTTTCAAGAAATCAATGAAAACCTAGTACACCTAGTTGTAGCATGGGATAATGTACAAGCAGCTATTCCATTCGAATTAAACCCAGTCATTTTTTCTAACGTAGATGTGAGCCCGATGGATATGGTTCACTACCCAGATGCAAGTAGATTTAACAACTATAGAAAAGAAGGACAAGAAGTTGTTAAGCCTAAAATGCAGATCGTTTACGGTAGACCAGCTAAGAAGGGTAGAGTAGTTTTCGGCGAGTTATTAAAAGAAGGTTCCGTATGGAGATTGGGTGCCAATGAAGCTACAGAAGTTGTGTTTTACCAAGATGTAACCATCAAGGGGACAACCATAAAAAGAGGTAGATATGCTATGTTCGCTAAGCTTAATGCGGGTACATGGGATATTATCTTCAACACAGACCTTCCTATCTGGGGAGCAGCTAATCGCGACGAAAGTAAGGATGTTGCAACTGTTAGCATAACACCTACAACAGATACAGAAGTGGTTGAAAATCTATCTATGATGGTAGATGAGAAATCAGATAATCTTATACACTTAGTTGTGGCATGGGATAAGACCAGAGCGGAAATTCCGATTCAGTTCTAGATTGATCCTCAATTAAAATAACACATGGGCTAGGAAGTGAACTTCTTAGCCCATTTTTTTTTGTGAAGCTTGTTAATAATAGCCAAGGTGTAAAGGATGAATCCTTCCGATTACTTTATCGCCCACTTGTCCAGTTGATTGCATAGCGCGCGGAAATCTTTATGGTAAGGTGCTTGATAAGTTACGGTTTTACCATCGCTAGGGTGGGAAAACGTAAGCTCATAAGCGTGTAGAGATAGCCTATCCATTAAGGCTCTAGGTGTTCGATCCTCGTCTTTCTTGTTGAACCTTCTACGCTTGATGTCTGAAGCATATATCGGCTCATCTTCTCCATATTTCTTATCATAAGCAAGTGGACAACCGATGTGCCTCATATGCAATCTAATCTGATGTTGCCTGCCTGTAGAAATTATACATTCGAGCAAGCTATATCCATTCCATTCCTTTAGAACCTTATAATGAGTAAGGGCATGTTGGCCTCTGGCATGAATGGCTTTTTGTTTTTGGGTTTTATCGTTTCCGATGGGAGCATCGATTTCTCCTTCTTTCTGATTTGGACATCCTTTAACGATGGTATGGTACACTTTATGGATGGTTCTTTCCTCGAAAAGCACAGAAAGTTGTTTGTGGGTTTCGGCGTTTTTGGCGTAAAGCATGACACCTGACGTTCCTCTATCTAATCTATGAACCGGAAATATTTCTTGATATCGATCTGTCAGATAATGAAGGAGATTAGGTTTCGTGATGTCATATCTATCCGGTACACACAAGGTACCTGCTGATTTATCTAGCGCAAGAAGAACATCGTCCTCATGGATGATATTGTAAGCTTTCTTTTTCATAAGAGGTAATCGTTTTCTTAAGCTTCAGTGAGCTTTTCTGTGGTTCTGGTTTTCTTGATGTAATACTCATACAAGATAGATCCTTTAAAGATTCCGTTCTTGTTCGGTTTATCGATGCTTAAAGCAAAAATTTTCTTCCGATACGATTTCCTAGATTCCAAGGTATCAAGAATGCTTCCTACATTATGAAAGTATGCTTTAGTTACCGAAAGAAAATGTTCTTTCTTTCCGGTGAATAAGAACATTAATGCAGCTGCAGAATCAAGTAAAAATCTAAATGGGAGCAACCAGATCAATTTCACCCCATCTTCATTTTTCAGAAGATTTTTAATATTGTTTCTAAAGTTAAGGTAGGTTTTTCTGGGAGATCCATAATTCAAGGTTCCACCACCTAGATGATACACTTTAGCACCATCCGTATGCATTATTTTATAACCAGCCCTTTTTATCCGCCAGCATAGATCGATTTCTTCTTGATGGGCAAAGTAGCTTCCGTCGAACCCACCAAGCGATTTAAAGACATCTGTTCTTACCAGCATAGCAGCACCACTGGCCCAGAAGATCTCTTTGCTCTTATAGGCGCTGTTTTCTGTTTCAATTGAGTCTAAGATACGTCCCCTGCAGAAAGGATATCCCAGTGTATCTATCCATCCTCCTGCTCCACCAGCATATTCATATCGCCCTGGATCTTCTAGAGACATGATGGTAGGCTGCACTGCGCATATGTCCGGATTGTTATCAAGAATGTCAATCAGCGTAGATATACTGCTAGACTCAAGCTTGACATCTGAATTTAGAATGAAGGTATATTCTGTTTCTATATCTTTTAACCCTTTATTGTACCCATCCGCGAATCCGTAGTTCTTATGCAACTGGATTATTTCAATTTCAGGATACCACTCTGAAATAAAGGATACAGAGTCATCCGTAGAAGCATTGTCTATTACACATACTTTACAATGGGAAGTTACTGCCTGAGTCACAGAAGGAAGAAAAGTCTCTAGATGTTCTACACCATTGTAATTTAATATAGCTATGGTAGTATTGTGTTGCTTTTCTACAGAAGCATTAAACTCTAGTGCTTCTCTGGCATTCTTTTCGTCTATTTTTAATTGCTCTCGCAGTTCATCTAGATTGTTGAATTTTATATCCTCACGTATATATTCTTCGAAAAATACCTCTATTTCTAAATCGTATATATCTTCATTAAAATCGAATATGTTTACTTCATAGGATTGTTGTTGGTTAGAATTGAGGGTAGGACGGTTGCCTATGTATAGCATTCCTTTTCTGAGAACATGCTTACATAGAATGGTAACTGCATATATGCCTTGTACAGGCATAAGCTTCTCTAGAGAGGGTAGGGATAGATTCGCAGTTGGATATCCGAGTTGTTGTCCGATCTTGTCTCCGTGTATGACCGTTCCTCTGAAGTGGTATGAGTGTCCGAGCAAAGATCTAGCTGTGGATACATCTCCTCCTGCTACGGCCTTTCTTACTTGAGAAGAAGAAATGGTTACTTCTTCTATTTCTTCTTTAGGAATCTCAACCACTTTATAATTGTACTTCTCTTCGTGGTTAATTAAGAGTTGAGTATTGCCGCCCCGATTTAAACCGAATCTATGATCATAACCTACGATTATAAATCGAGGGTTGAATATGTTTACTAGGAACTTTTCTAAGTACTCGTAAGGGTCTTGTTGAGAAAACTCTATGGTAAATGGCACAACCACTAGATGATCCACTCCTTGTTGTTCTACCAACCGTATTTTTTCTTCTAGTGAAGAAAGCAATCTTATGCTTCCGTCCTTAGGGTAGACGATGCTTCTAGGATGCGGATGGAAGGTTATTAATATGCTTTCACCACCTGTCTCCTTAGATAAGTTTCTTATTCTTTTAAGGATCTTCTTATGCCCTCTGTGCACTCCGTCATATGACCCTATTGTAATCACAGCGTCTTTAAAAACTGGCAATCTCTCTATATCTGTATGGACCTTCATGATCGGAATTACGTTCTTAACCTTAGGGCAAAATTACCATTATTTTCCACCCTAGTGAAAGCCTAAGCTATTTTTTGAAATATTCGATCCCTAGTAAGACAAAATTTTGTAGGGAATTGATATTCAAATGTTAAAATATGATATTTTTATTTAATATGTTTGCTAATTCTGATTAATGGCAATATTTTTGTTTTAATCTTTAAACCTTAATGACTTATTACCAACCAAAAAAAATGTGTACCTGCAATAGGTGTGCAATTACTTTACTTTTATTAATGGACGCAAGAATGAGAATTATAACTACAACCATGCTATTACTATGTACATTAACCATGTACAGTCAACAAGGACATCTAGACTTCAGTGTTTATGAATGGCCTAATCAATCCACTCTTAATACGTATAACTTCACCTTGAATGGACAAGAA